>NZ_CP011504.1:3000000-3214754 GCF_001028665.1 Burkholderia pyrrocinia | reverse complement strand
GCACCACCGCGTGGTTCTTCGCGCCCATCATCGACTGCACGCGCTTGCCGTGCTGGCTGCCGAGGTTGTACACGTGCGTGCCGACGCGCGTCGAGCCGACGAACGAGATCGCCTTGATGTCCGGATGCGTGCACAGGCGGTCGACCACCGTCTTGCCGCCGTGCACGACGTTCAGCACGCCGGGCGGCACGCCGGCCTCGATCGCGAGTTCGACGAGCTGCATCGTCGACAGCGGATCCTGTTCCGACGGCTTCAGCACGAACGTGTTGCCGCACACGATCGCCATCGGGAACATCCACAGCGGAATCATCCCGGGGAAGTTGAACGGTGTGATGCCCGCGCACACGCCGATCGGCTGGCGCAGCGTGTAGGTATCGACGCCACCCGCGACGTTCTCCGCGAATTCGCCCTGCTGCAGCGTGCCGATCGAGCACGCGTGCTCGACCACTTCGAGGCCGCGGAAGATGTCGCCCTGCGCGTCGGGCAGCGTCTTGCCTTGCTCGGCCGTCAGCGTGTGCGCGATCCGCTCGAGATTGCGGCGCACGAGATCCTGGAACTTCAGCATGATGCGCAGCCGCGCGCCGATCGGCATCGTCTTCCACGTCTGGAATGCGCGCTGCGCGGACGCGATCGCGGCGTCGACCTCGTCGAGCGTCGCATACGGCACGCGGCCGATCGTTTCCTGCGTCGCGGGTTGACGATGTCGCCCCATTCGGCGCTTTGCGATTCGACGAACGCGCCGTCGATCAGCAGCTTGGCGGTGGGCAGGGCGAGGGTGGTCTGGGGAACTGCGGCGTTCATGGAACTCTCCGGAATGGAAACGGTGTTGCGATGAAAAAGGCAGCCTGTATCCGCCGCACGTGCAGGCACGGCGGACAAGCAGGACGAACTGGATTCGGTCGGATACCGGCTGGCGCGCTCAGGCGCGCGGCGGCCGCATCAGTGCGGTACACACGAGCGCGAACACGCCGAAGCCGACGAGGTACGCGATCACGTAATGCGGCTGGCCGCCGCCGGCCTTGAGCAGCGACGTCGCGATCATCGGCGCGAAGCCGCCGCCGATCACGCCGGCGAGCTGCACCGACAGCGAGATACCGCTGTAGCGGATTTCCGCCGGGAACTGCTGCGCGAACAGCAGCGATTCCGGCGCATAGAGGATCGGGAACACGACGCCGAGGCCGAGCACGATCGCCCACCATGCGTACGACGTCTGCTGCGTGCCGAGCATCATGAAGAACGGCGCGGCGAACGCGCACATCAGCACGAGGCCGATCGCGAACATCCGGCGCTGGCCGATGCGGTCGCTCAGGTGGCCGCACAGCGGCATCGTGACGAGCGACAGCGCGGCGCCGGCCGTGATTGCGTGCAGCATCTCGGCCTTCGGCAGATGAAGCTGCTGCGTCGCGTAAGCGAGCGCGAACGTGACGACCATGTAGAACCACGTGTTCTCGGCGGCGCGCGCGCCGACGATCGTCAGCACTTCGCGCGGATGGCGGCGCAGCGCGGCCGTCACCGGCGACTTCTCGCCTTGCCCTGGCGCTGCATCTTCTCGAAGTCGGGCGACTCGGGCACCTTCGCGCGGATGAACCAGCCGAGGCCGACGAGCGCGATGCTCGCGAGGAACGGCACGCGCCAGCCCCACGACAGCATGTCGGCTTCCGGCAGCGCGGCCACCGCGGCCATCGCCAGCGACGACAGGATCAGGCCGAGCCCGACGCCCGTTTGCGGCAGGCTGCCGAACAGCCCCTTGCGGCCCTTCGGCGCGTGTTCGACGGCCATCAGCACCGCGCCGCCCCATTCGCCGCCGACGGCCATCCCTTGCAGGAAGCGCATCGGCGATCAGCAGCGCGGCGCCCGCAATAGCCGATGCTGTCGTACGACGGGATCAGCCCGATGATCATGCTCGGCACGCCCATCAGCAGCCAGCGTGATCATCAGCATCGACTTGCGGCCGATCCGGTCGCCGAAGTGGCCGAACACGATGCCGCCCATCGGCCCGCCCGATGAAGCCGACCGCGAACGTGCCGAACGCGGCGAGCGTGCCGACGACGGGGTCCAGCGACGGGAAGAAGATGGCGGTTGAACACGAGCGCGGCGGCCGTGCCGTAGAGGAAGAAGTCGTACCACTCGATCGGTCGTGCCGGCCATGCTGGCCCAGCCGGCCAGCAGGTAGTGCTTCGCGGTGCGGGCGGGTGCCGGCGTCGCGACTGTCGCATGCTCATCGAGGGTGGATCGCGTCTGCATGGTGTCTCCGTGGTGGTTGCCGCGGCTCATGGTCCGCAGGTCACGGTCGAGTATAGTTATGCGCAGATTCATGATGTACCGATAAAGAAACCGGTTGGATGTGCATTTATGCATATCGACGGCCGGCCCGGAGACTCCAGCCCTTTTTTCCCTCGCCGATGCGACATGCCACCGAGCCGGTTTCCGGCAACCTGAACTGGGACGACCTGCGCTTCTTCCTCGAAGTCGCGCGCACGCAGCGCGCGAGCGGCGGCCGCGAAGCGGCTCGGGTCGACTACACGACCGTCGCGGCGGCGCGTTCGCGCGCGCTCGAGGCCGCGATGGGCACGCTGCTGTTCGACAAGTCGCGCTCTCGGCGGCTTCACGCTGACGGCCGAAGGCAGCGGCTGGTCGCCTATGCCGACGCGATGGAGACGACCGTGCAGTCCGCGTGCGACCAGGTCGCGAACACCGGCGAGGCGCTGTCGGGCCACGTGCGGATCGGGTCGACCGAAGGGTTCGGTTGTTTTTTCCTGGGCGCCGCAGCTCGCGCAGTTTTCGCGCCGCGCATCCGCATGTGACCGGTCGACCTGCTGCCGGTCCCCGCATTTCGTCAACCTGCCGAAGCGCGAGGCCGACCTGGCGATCACGCTCGAGCGGCCCGAGCGCGGGCCTTACGTGTTCACGAAAGCTGTGCGACTACCAGTTGCGGCTCTACGCGACGCGCGACTATCTCGCGAACCACGCACCGATCGCGTGCACGGACGATCTCGCGCGGCACGCGTTCATCAGTTATGTCGACGATCTCGCGTTCAGCAGCGAGCTGCTGTACCTGGACCGCGCGGTGCCGGGCGCGACGGCCGGGCTGCGCACGACGAGCGTGATCGCGCAATATTTCGCGGCGCTGCAGGGTGGCGGGCTCGCGATCCTGCCGTGCTTCATGGCCGCCGCGCAGCCGGCGCTGGTGCCGGTGCTGCCGGACGCCGTGGTGGTCACGCGGTGCTTCTGGCTGACCTGCCGCGAGGATCTGCGCAAGCTGCGGCGCGTGACTGCGCTGTGGATTACCTGCGCGCGGCGGCGGATGCGAACCGGGAATTGCTGATGGGCGAATCGGGGACGTTGCGATTCGTCGGCGAGCCGGAATAGCCGGTGACCGAAGCGGCGGCGATTCGCCCGGCGATCGCGCCGCTCAACCCGGGCAACCGAGCCGATCCGCGAGTTCGTTCAGGTCCCTGACGTCGAAGTCCCATGCATCGTCGGCTTGCAGGTCGGTCGTCTGGCCGGGCCCGTGTTCGGTCGGCCGCAGCACGAACGCGGTCGACAGCCCGAGCCCGCGCGCTGCGGCGAGATCGCCGTTGTGCGCCGCGACCAGACACAGCTCGGCCGGCGCGACGCCGAGAATCTCGACCGTGTCGCTATACACCTGCGGCGAAGGCTTGTACGCGCGGACGACTTCCGCGCCGAGAATCGCGTCCCACGGCAGCCCTGCGCGCTTGGCGACGTCGACCATCAGCCGGATGTTGCCGTTCGACAACGGCGCGATGATGAAGCGCCGCTTCAGCCGGTGCAGCGCGGCGACGGCGTCGGGCCACGGGTCGAGGCTGTGCCACGCGAGGTTGAGCGCATCGATGTCCGCGTCGGGCACGTCGACGATCCCGTAGCGGTCGAGCGTGCGGACGAGGTTCTCGCGATGCAGCACGTCGAGCCGCACGTAGCGGCGGCGCCCGCTGCGGATTTCTTCCATCGACGGCGAATATTCGGCGCGCCACGCATCGGCGAACTCGAACGGATCGAGTGCCGGCGCGTGGCGATCCAGGAACGCGGCGGCGCCGCGTGCGACGCCGTTTCTCCAGTCGACGATCGTTCCGAAGACATCGAAAACGAGCGCCTTGATTTCGGCAGGGTTCGTCATGGTGATCCCGTGAAAGTCGTTCGATGAGGACACACATCGCCGTGCCGCCGGAATGCGCGACGCCGGTTCGATCGACATTGAATCACGGATACGAAAACGCGGTTTGGCGGGGCCGCGATGCCGTCCGGGGTGCCGCCGGAACGGATGAAACTGGCAAAACATGGGCGCGCGCCGCCGGCGGGAACACGCCCGCGGCCGGCGCGCCGGGCCCCGGTCAGATCCTGTCGTACGAGAACTGGATGCCGGCCGTGCCGCCGGTTTCGATGAACAGGTTCACGAACGCCGGCACGGTGGCGCTGCGCGTGCGCTTTCCGCCGCTGGAGGACAGCGATCTCGTGATGCGCATTCTCGGCGACAGCCCGCAGCGGCTGGTGGCCGCGCCGCAGTGGCTGGACGGGAGCGCCGCGCCTGTCGGACCCGGCCGAGCTGGCCGGCGTGCCGAGCCTCGACTGGGGGCCGGCGCGGCATCACGTGTGGCAAACTGGTCGGGCCGAACGGCGAGCACGCGCAGTTGCGCCACCATCCGCGCTTCGTCACCGACGACATGCACGCGCTGCGCGACGCGGCGATTCACGGCGTCGGCATCGTGCAGCTGCCGTGCATGGTCGTCGAGGACGACCTGCGCAACGGCACACTGGTCGACGTGCTGCCCGGATGGGCGCCGAAGGGCGGCGTGGTGCACGCCGTGTTTCCGTCGCGGCGCGGGCTGCTGCCGCGCGTGCGCCTGCTGATCGACTTCCTGGCCGAACACATCCGCAAGGATTGACGGGCGGCGCGCCGCGTTCGGCGCATCGCAGCGTGTCGGCCGCGGCCGGCGATCGATGCGCCGAGGGCCGTGGCGCGGGCGGTTGAAGCGGGATTGAAGCGGGATTGAAGCCTGCACAAAGCAGGGCGCCGCCACACGCTGACGAACCGGTTTCGACAGCGCGCACGGCCGCACCCGAGGCGGTCGCACGGCGCGCCAGTCTTTCGGCAAGCTGACCGGCGCGCGCGAACGGCACGGCAACCGCGCGTAAGCCCTGATGCATGCGGATGCGCGGGTTGTCACGGATTGGTGTTAAATACATTTCGGCGAGCCTTGGCTCGGCGCGAAAACGGGGCGCATCGGGCATCAGCGTAAACCCGGAGCGAAAACGGCACGAAGGATCGAAAACGAATCGGGCGCATCAGACCCGATCGGACAGACGGCAGGATTCAACTTGAATACCGAACCGCAAAGTTCTCGTTACAGCCTCGGGCTCGCGGCGGAAGTGCTCGCGTCGGAGCAGAGCGTGCTGAGGCTGATCACGCGCAACACACCGCTGCCGGAACTGTTGATCGAAGTCTGCCGGCGCGCCCGAGACTTTGCTCGGCGACGGCGCATCGTGCACGATCCTGCTGCTCGACACGGACGGCGTGCACGTGCGTGTCGGCGCGGCGCCGTCGTTGCCCGCGCAGTACAGCGCCGCGATCGACGGCGCGTCGATCGGACCCGCCGCGGGCTCATGCGGCACGGCGATGTACGAGCGCCGGATGATTGCCGTCGAGGACATCGAAACCGATCCGCTGTGGGCCGACTACCGTTCCGTCGCGTTGCCGCTGGGCCTGCGTGCGTGCTGGTCGGTGCCGTTCCTCGACGAGGCAGGCGCCGTGCTCGGCGCTTTCGCTGTCTATCACCGCACGCCGCGCCGGCCGAGCGACGAGGAAACCGCACTGTTGCGCGATATCGGCAACAGCGTCGGCCTCGCGGTTCACCAGGACCGGATGGTGCGGCAGCTCGCGCGCAGCGAGGAACATCACCGGCTCGTCGTCAACAGCCTGAACGAAGGGATCCTCGTCGTGTCGCGCGACGGCGTCGTGGTCGCGAGCAACCCGAGCGCGAACCGGATGATGCGCGTGAAGGGCGACCTCGTCGGCCGCCGGCTGTCGACGGTGATCCTGCGCAAGCTGCGCGAGGACGGCACGCCGATCGCGCCGGACGACTGGCCGAGCCGGCTCGCGCTCGAGACGGCCACGCCGCTGCTCGACTACACGGTCGGCTTCGGCCTCGCGGACGGCGACATCATCTGGGTGCGCGGCAACGCGGTGCCGATCGTGAAGCCGGGCGAGACGCAGGCCGACTCGGTGCTCGTGTCGTTCAACGACATCGGCCCGGTGCGCGAAGCGCAGCAGCAGCTGCGCTACCTGGCGACGCGCGATGCGCTGACGGGCCTCTACAACCGCCGCTGGCTCGCCGACCGGATGCGCGAGCTGTTCGGCAGGCACGATGCGGCGGCCGGGCCCGCGCGCGTCGCGATCCTGTTCATCGATCTCGTCGGTTTCAAGAAGGTCAACGATACGGCCGGCCACGACGCGGGCGACGCGCTGCTGCGCAGCGTCGCGTCGCGGCTCGCGGGCTGCGTGGGCAGCCGGCATGCGCTCACGCGCGTCGGCGGCGACGAGTTCGTGATCCTCGTCGACGACTGCGACGATCCCGACCGTCTCGCGGTGCTCGCGCGCGAGGTGATCGACGCGATCGCGAAGCCGTTCGCGATCGCGAACAACGAATACTGGCTCGGCGTGTCGATCGGCATCAGCGTCGCGCCGCGCGACGGCGACGACGCGGTCACGCTGATGCGCAATGCCGATTCGGCGATGTACGACGCGAAGCAGCGTGGCCGCAATCACTTCACGTTCTTCACCGCGCAGCTCAACCTGCGGCTGCAACGCCGCTTCGCGGTCGAGCAGTCGCTGCGGCGCGCACTCGCGTCGGACATGCTGCGGCTCGCGTACCAGCCTGTCGTCGATGCGCGCAGCGGCCGCACGGTCGGCGCCGAGGCACTGCTGCGCTGGACGAGCCCCGAACTCGGGCCGATGTCGCCGTCGGAATTCATTCCGATTGCCGAAGATACGGGGCTGATCGTCGCGATCGGCCAGTGGGTGCTCGAAACCGCGTGCCGGCAGGCGGCCGAATGGCGCCGCACGATCGCGCCCGACCTGATGGTGGCCGTCAACCTGTCGCCGCGGCAGTTCCACGAAGGGCTCGTCGAATCGGTCGGCCGCTGTCTTGCGCAAACGCGGCTCGACCCGTCCGCGCTCGAACTCGAGATTACCGAAGGACTGCTGATGAACGACACGGACACCGTGCTGCCGATGCTCGAAGCGCTCACGGACATGAACGTGCGGATCTCGGTCGACGATTTCGGCACCGGCTATTCGTCGCTCGCGTACCTGAAGCGCTTTCCGCTGCACAACCTGAAGGTCGACCGTTCGTTCGTGTCGGGCGTGCCCGATCATCACGACTCGGTCGCGATCACGCAGGCCGTCGTCGCGATGGCGCATTCGCTCGGGATGAAGGTCACGGCCGAAGGCGTCGAGACGCAGGCGCAATCGTGGTTCCTGCAGCAGATCGGCTGCGACATGCAGCAGGGCTACCTGTTCAGCCGGCCGCTCGACCCGACCGACTACGCGCGCCGGCTCGGCGCCGCGTGAGCGCGGCGCGCGGCCCAGGGCGCGTTATCAGCGGGTACAGGCGCTAGTCGTCGCGCGGCGCGCCGAACCCGGCGGCGCCGGGCCGCGGCGTCGTATCGATCTCGACGCGGTTCTTGCCTTCGTGCTTCGCGCGATAGAGCGCGCGGTCGGCCGCCTCGATCAGCACGGTCGTCGGCAGGCCGGGCGCCGGCACGATGCTCGCGCCGCCGATGCTGATCGTCACGGTGTTGCCCGTCGACGAATGCGCGTGCCGCAGCCGGAGCGCCTCGACCGCGAGGCGGATCTTCTCGCCGAGCAGCCGTGCGGCGCCCGGCGACGTGGCCGGCATCACGACCGCGAATTCCTCGCCGCCGAAGCGCGCGGCGAGATCGCCGGACTGGCCGAGACAGCGCTCGATGGTCGTCGCGATCTGCTTGAGCACGCTGTCGCCGGACACGTGCCCGTACGTGTCGTTGTACAGCTTGAAATTGTCGACGTCGATCATCAGCAGCGACAGCTCGCTGCGTTCGCGCGTGCCGCGCCGCCATTCGGCGGCCAGGTATTCGTCGAGATAACGGCGGTTCGACAGCCCGGTCAGCCCGTCCGAGTGCGTGAGGCGCCGCAGCTCGAGATTGGCCTCGAGCAGTTGCTGCTGCGATTGCCGCAGCGCGCGATAGGCTTCGTCGCGCTGCAGCAGGTTCATGTACGAGCGCGAGTGATAGCGAATGCGCGCGACGAGCTCGATGCGGTCGGGCAGCTTCACGAGGTAGTCGTTCGCGCCGGTCGCGAACGCGGCGCTCTTGATCACGGGCTCTTCCTGCGTCGACAGCACGATGATCGGCACGTCGCGCGTCGCCGGATTCGCACGGTACGCCTTCACGAGGCTCAGCCCGTCGGTGCCGGGCATCACGAGGTCCTGCAGGATCACGGTCGGCCGCGTCTCGATCGCGGTGGCCATCGCGTCGTCCGAGCGCGGGCAGTAGTGGAAGTCGATGCCTTCCTCGTCGACGAGCGCGCGCCGTACGGCTTCCGCGACGATCGTCTGGTCGTCGACCAGCAGCACCATTGCCGGCACATCGGCGGGCGGCGTGTACGGGCCGCCCGGCGGGCGGGTCAGGTCGCTAGTCATGATCGATGCGGGTCGTTGCAAGGGCAGGCATGGGTGTTGCGCGTGTTCATCGTCGGGATCAGATCCGCGCGAGCGCCGCCAGCTCGCCCGCGATGCGTCCGAGCGGCAGGATCGCGCGCGCCGCGCCGAGCGTTGCGGCCGCTTTCGGCATGCCGTACACGGCGCTCGTCGCCTCGTCCTGCGCGATCGTGTGGCAGCCCTTCATCCGCAGCGCCTTCAGGCCGATCGCGCCGTCGCGTCCCATCCCCGTGAGCAGCACGCCGATCGCGCGGCCGGGCCAGTGCTCGGTCAGGCTGTTGAAGAACACGTCGACCGACGGCCGATACGGCGTGGCGGCCGGCTCGCGCGTGTATTCGAGCGTGCCGGCGCGTGTGATGCGCAGGTGATCGTCGGTCGCGGCGAGCAGTGCGACGCCCGGCTGCGGGCGGTCGCCTTCGCGCGCGACGCGCACGGCGAGCGGCGTCTGGCCGTCGAGCCATTGCGCCATGCCTTCGGCGAACGCACGGTCGACGTGCTGCACGATCACGATCGGCGCGTTGAAATCGGCCGGCAGGCCGCCGAGGACGGACGCGAGCGCGCCGGGGCCGCCGGCCGATGCGCCGATCGCAATCAGCGGGCCGCCGCCGGCGCGGGGGGCCGTGTCGGCGACGCGCGAGCCGCCCGGCGCATCGAGCAGGCGGCCGATCTGGTCGATCTTCGCGAGCAGCAATCGGGTCGTGTCGCCGGCTGCGCCGTCGCCGAGCCGCGGCGTGTCGACCGCGTCGAGCGCTCCGGCGCCCATTGCTTCGTACACGCGCCACGCGTTCGCGCCGATACAGCTCGTCACGATCAGGATTGCGCACGGTCGTTCGGATCGCATGATCCGCCGCGTCGCTTCGATCCCGTCGAATTTCGGCATGATCAGGTCCATCAGCACGACGTCGGGCGGCTGTGCTGCGCACAGTTCGACGGCTTGTGCGCCGTCGGTCGCGACCCACAGCACGCGGTGCTCGGGCCGACGCGCGATCGCGCGGCGCATCGCCTCGACGGCAAGCGGGAGGTCGTTGACGATGCCGATGTTCACAAGCGGAATTCTCCGGTCGGTTCGTAGTGTTGGAGGTGGGCCGGGTTCATGGAAGGGGCTGCCTGTTCGGCGCCGCCGGATGGCATCGGCGGCCGGACGGCACGGCATTCTTGTTCGGTTGACGACGCCCCGAATGCTGTCATGCGGCGCGGGCGGCGGCAATCGAAAAATTTGCGCATTGCGCCGTTTCAGTGCGTTTCCTCTATGACGATGCGGCGTTTCCGGCCGGTAACGGAACCGGGCCGGCACACGCGTGGATGCCACGGCCACGCGATCTCGCCACGGCAGGCCGCCGAAGCACGCATGTTACCGTGCCGGCTTCGACAAAAAGAACGAGGAGATTTGGATGACCGCGCGCGACACCACGCTCGTCAGCCGCGACCCGTACGCGCCGGTCGTGATCGAACGCGACGGCCGGTTGCTGTACCGGATCGACATCGAGAGCGGGCACGCGTCGTTCTACCGCGAGTTTCCGGTCGAGCCCGACGCGCTACGCGTGCTGCGCGACGACCCCGAGCGCTACTACTTCCTGTTCGCGGCGCTTCACCATCCGTACCAGCTGCGCGCGACGAACCTGTCCGACGCCGAGCGCGAACGCTACTTCAGCACGATCCTGTTTGCGGGCCGCGACGACGTCGAAGCGTTCCTGACGCAGCTCGACCGCGACAGCAACGGCGCCGTGGCGAACCTGCTGAGGATCTTCACGCAGGCCGACTACGGGCAACTGCGCGCGGGCCGGTGGTTCGGCATGGGAGCCGGCACGCCGGCCGCGTAGCGGCACCCGGACGGGCAACCGGCCGCGCACCGGATGCGCGGCCGTGCCGTCAATGGCTGCGCGCGTACCCCTGGATCAGCGCGCGCATCATCCCTTCGACCGTCGCGTCGAGCAGGTCGGCTTCCTGCTCGGCTTCCTCGACGAGCGCGGCATAGGCGGTCGCGAGCGTCACGCGGTCGACTTCATGGCGCTGTTCCATCAGCGTCACCATCCCGTCCTTCGCCAGATGAGCGGAGAACGCGCGGCTGCCGATGGTCTGGAATACGTCAATCATGGCGGCTCTCCCGTACGTTGCAGATGCTTTCCAGTGTAGTCGGCGCACCGGGGCTCCGCCACGCGCGGCGGCCCGTGCCGGCGGCCGCCGGCCGGTGCGAATGCAGGGAAGCGCACGTTGCAACGCGCGCGCCCGCGCCGGCCGACCGGCGATCGATTCGTCCGACGAAACATCGCCGACACACGGCCCGTGCACGGTATCCGCACGCTTCAACGTTTACCCGAACCGGTAAATCGTCGACTTTTTATCGATAAAGTCTCGTGTTAGATTTTGCCGTCCGAACCCGGTCCAAACCGGGCAGGCGGCGCGCCGCGAAGGCGCCGCGCGTCCAACACAAGGAGGAGCAATGCTGGTGCTGATTGGGGTGCCGATCGTCGTGATCGGTTTCGCGCTGCGCTTCAATGCGCTGCTGGTGGTCACGATCGCGGGGCTCGCGACGGGGCTCGCGGGCGGGCTGAACCTCGTCGACATCGTCAGCGCGTTCGGCAAGGCGTTCACCGAAAACCGCTACATGGGGCTCATCTGGCTGACGCTGCCGGTGATCGCGCTGCTCGAACGCAACGGGCTCAAGGAGCAGGCGAAGCGGATGATCTCGCGCGTGCAGGCGGCAACCACGGGCCGCGTGCTGATGCTGTACTTCGTGCTGCGCCAGGCGACGGCCGCGCTCGGCCTCACGTCGCTCGGCGGCCATGCGCAGATGGTGCGGCCGCTGATCGCGCCGATGGCCGAAGCCGCCGCCGTCAACCGATATGGCGAGCTGCCCGAGTCGGTCCGGCAGCAGATCCGCGCACATGCGTCGGGCGTCGACAACGTCGCCGTGTTCTTCGGCGAGGACATCTTCATCGCGATCCAGTCGATCCTGCTGATCAAGGGCTTTCTCGAACAGAACGGGATCGCCATCGAGCCGCTGCACCTGTCGGTGTGGGCGATCCCGACCGCGATCGCCGCGCTGCTGATCCACTGCACGCGCCTCGCGCTGCTCGATCGCCGGCTGGCGCGCGGCTTCGGCCTGCTGGCACAGGAGGGTGCGCGATGATCGGCCTCGAATCGCTGTACACGCTCGCGGGGCTGATGTTCGCCGCGTTCGCGTGCTTCAACCTGACGGACCGCACGAACCCGCGCCGCGTCGTCAATTTCGCGTTCTGGGCGGTCTACGCGATCACGTTCCTGTTCGGCGCGCTGCTGCCGCATTTCGTGACGGGCTGCCTCGCGATCGCGCTCGCGGTGATCGCCGGCTCGGGCAAGCTCGGGCGCGGCAAATCGGACGAAGCCGGCGAAGCGGCGGCCGTGCGGCGCGAGTCGCTCGCGCAACGCTTCGGCAACCGGCTGTTCCTGCCCGCGCTGCTGATTCCGGCGGTCACGCTGATCGGCACGTTCGCGCTGAAGCTCGTGCCGTTCGTCGATCCGAAGAGCGTGACGCTGATCTCGCTCGTGCTCGGCACGATCGTCGCGTTCGTTGTCGCGCTCGCGATGCTGCGCGATTCGCCCGTGCATGCGCTGAAGGAAGCGCGCCATACGATGGACGCGGTCGGCTGGGCCGCGATCCTGCCGCAGATGCTCGCGGCGCTCGGCGCGCTGTTCGCGGTCGCCGGTGTCGGCGGCGTGGTGTCGGGGCTCGTGAAGGACTGGGTGCCGATCGATTCGCCGTTCGCGGTCGTCGCGGCCTATACGGTCGGCATGGCGCTGTTCACGATGATCATGGGCAACGGCTTCGCCGCGTTCCCGGTGATGACGGCCGGCATCGGCCTGCCGCTGATCGTCCACCAGTTCCACGGCAACCCGGCGATCGTCGGCGCGATCGGGATGCTGAGCGGCTTCTGCGGTACGCTGATGACGCCGATGGCCGCGAACTTCAATATCGTGCCGGCGGCGCTGCTCGAACTGAAGGACAAGAACGGCGTGATCAAGGCGCAGTGGCCGACGGCCGTGCTGCTGCTGGCCGTGAACACGCTGCTGATGTATGCGTTCGCCTTCCGCTTCTGACTCGATGGACGAGATCCTCATGACCGACCGACTCACCCCCGAACTCGCGTCGAAATTCGCGTCGCTCGCACTCGCGCACCTGACCCGCGAATATCCGAACAAGCTCACCCATTCGCTCGAAGGCCCGCACGACGTGCTGGGGCCGCGCGCGCTGCATCCGATCTTCTACGGCAGCTACGACTGGCACTCGTGCGTGCACGGCTACTGGCTCGTGCTGCGCGTGCTCGAACGCTATCCGGCGCTGCCGGAGGCCGAGCGTATCGTCGCGATCGTCGACGCGCACTTCACCGATGCGAACGTCGCCGGCGAGCGCGCGTATCTCGCGCTGCCGCACAACAGCGGCTTCGAACGGCCGTATGGCTGGGCGTGGCTGCTTGCGCTGTCCGCGCAACTCGAACGGCTCGCGCTGAAGGGCGCGCTGCCGCAGGCCGCGCGCTGGGCGAAGACGCTGGCGCCGCTCACCGACCTGTTCGTGGCGCGCTTCGAGACCTTCCTGCCGAAGGCAACCTATCCGCTGCGCGTCGGCACGCACTTCAACACCGCGTTCGCGCTGGCGCTCACGCTCGACTTCGCGCGCGACACTCAGCGCGACGGGCTTGCGGCGCTGATCGTCGATACCGCGAAGCGCTGGCACCTGAACGACGTCGCGTGCCAGGCGTGGGAGCCGTCGGGCGACGAATTCCTGTCGCCCGCGCTGATGGAGGCCGAGCTGATGCGGCGCGTGCTGCCGGCCGCCGAATTCGATGGCTGGTTCGCGCGCTTTTTGCCGGATCTCGCGCGCGGCGAACCGGCGACGCTGTTCGAACCGGCGACGGTCAGCGACCGCAGCGACGGCAAGATCGCGCACCTCGACGGGCTGAACCTGAGCCGCGCGTGGTGCCAGCGCGCGCTCGCCGGCGCGCTGCCGGAAGGCGACGCGCGGCGCGCGAAGCTGCTCGACGCGGCCGGCCGGCATCTCGCGAGCGCGCTCGCGCACGTGGCCGGCGACTACATGGGCGAGCACTGGCTCGCGACGTTCGCGTTGCTCGCGCTGGAAGCGTGAGTGCAGGAAGGATGCGGGGGATGTTGCGGCATGGAGGGGTTTCCGATGCGCCGCGGCCGCAGAGCGTCGAAGCGTTCGAGCGGTTGATCCCCACTCCGCTTGCACGCGCCGCCCCTCCTCAAGGCCGTTCATCGTGGCCGGTGACCGCACTTGTTCATGGCGGATTTTGATGCATGATAAGAAACCGCGGCAGCGAGCGAAGTCGTCGTGAGCAGGGCTTTTTGGGAGACACTCGGCGAACCCTCACACGAACATTGTTGCTGAATGTTTCCATTCGCTGGATGTCGATTGTTCCATCTGCTATTCCTTCAGCCTCCTTAAAACAAGAGCGAATGCTGAGAGAACAAGATGGACCCAAAGCAAGGTGCGCGTAACGCGGCAGCCCCTTCCACTCCTCAGCGCCGGATTCCTCAGGCGCTTCAGCAGAACGCCGAAGCACGGCGTGTCATCGTCAGTCCGGTACCCGCACCGGGAACATCGCCGAAGCTGGTTGCCGCCGGCACCGAATCGGTCAGGAACCACGGCCTCGAGATCTTCGTGCAGTGCCTGTACATGGTGCCGTTCGTCGGCAACGCGATGTCGCTGTACGACGTCGGCATCGACATCTACCGGATCTGCAGCGAACCGGGTGGCACGAAGAAGGTACTCAATTGGGGGATCCTCGCGATCGACGCGATCGGAGTCGTGCCGGCTGCGGGTAACGCCACGCGCCCGGCGCGCGCGGTCGTCAAGGAAGTGCTGCTCGCGTTCGCGAAGGGGGCCGGCGCTGCGGTGCTGGTCGACCTGTTCTGGGCGACGGCCGGCGGCGACGTGCTCGCGTTCATGGCCGAACTCGATACGCATCTGCGGAAGTGGAAGGACAGCATCGTTCAAGGCGTGCGCGATGCGTCGCGCACGGTGCGGCGCTTCGTACTCGATCCCGTGTCGACTGCCGAACAGATGGGGCGGGTCAGGAAGAACACGGGCTTCCTGTCATGGGTGCCGTCGTCGGAAGAGATCGCGCTGATCGGCATCGACCAGTTGCTCAAGGTGTCGGGGCAGCGCGACGCGATCGTCGCGTGGCTGGACGAGTTCGATCGCAACACGGGACCGATGCTGGACCGCGCGTTCGGCAACGTGGAGGAAGCCGGCAGCCTGCTGTTCATGGCTGCGCAGATCACCGCGGAGATCACGGCCCGCAAGGCGCGCAAGATGCCGTCGCATGTGGCGCAGGCCGCACCGGGCACGATGCGCGAGCCGCACCGGAAGCCGGGCGAGCACCGCGATTCGACGCAGAAAGGCGCAGAGCCGAGTCCGCTGCCGGCAAAGGACGGCTGCGGGTGCCCGAAGACGGGCAGCAACAAGCCGGTCAACTACGCGATGGGCGACGAGAACCTCGAGCAGACGGACTTCGTGCTCGATGGCGTCGTGCCGATCGTGTGGACCCGACGTTACCGGTCGAGCCTCGCGGGTTACGACGCGAGCCCGCTCGGGGCGCGCTGGAGCAGTGTATATCACCTGTCGTTGCAAGAGCGGGACGGCGTGCTGACATTCTTCGACCCGGATAGCCGCGCGGTGCCGCTGCCGCCGGTCGGCATCGGGGAATCGGTCGAGGTGCCGACCGAGCAGTTCACCGTGACGCGTCCGGATGGACGGCATGTGCTGCTGGCGTACCCCGACGGCTCGCACGAACGCTATGAACTGCACGGTACGGCGACGCAGGCCCGCTATCGCCTCATCGCCCGTACCCACCGCGACGGTCTCGGCCTGCGCCTCCTCTACAACGCAGCCGGCGAGCTCGTCACGATCGGCGACGGCGCGGGGAACGCGATCCGCATCGATTACGTCGATGGCCGCGTCTCGGCGATCTACCGCGATGGCGCGGCGGGTCTCGCCAACGAGGCCCTGGCGCGCTACACGTACGGCGTCGCAGGCGACCTGACCGGGCACACCGACATGCTCGGATTCCGGCGCACGTATGCGTACGAGCAGCACCTGCTCACGCGCTATACGGATTTCAACGGTCATCCCGCGAACCTCGCGTGGGACTGGCCGGGTCGACGCGAAGGCGTGCCGGCGCCGGCCGACGCGCGATGCGTGCGCACGTGGTACGGCAACGAAGGCCAGCCTGTCGAGGACGACACGACCTTCGAGTACCACCGTGAACACTGGTACACGAAGGTCACCGATGCGGACGGCAATGCGACGATCCACCGCTACGATTACCACAACCGGATCGTGCTGGTCGAACACGCGGACGGTTCGACCGAATCGTACGAATGGGACGAACAGAACCGTCTGGTCGGGTCGAAGAACGCACTGGGCCACACGCAACGCTTTGCGTATGACGCGCACGGGCGTCTCACGGCCGAAACGGACGCGCTCGGCAACACCACGCGCATCGACTACGACGAGAGCGGACTGCCCGTCGCCGTCACGACCCCGGACGGCCGCGCTACGCAAACTGCCTACGACCCGCTCGGCCGGCCGGTCTCGACGACGGACGCGGCCGGGCGCGTGACCCGCTATGCATGGGGTGTCCAGGGTGAGTTGCTGTCGCTGACCGACCCGAAGGGCGGCGTGAAACGCTTCCGCCATGACCAGGCCGGACGACTGACCGAGGCGACCGACTGCTCCGGCCATGCGACGAGCTATGGCTACGACGAGCGTGGCCACCTGTCGCGTGTCACCGACGCCGAAGGCCACGTCACGCTTTACCGCTGCGATGCGCGCGGCCAGATCGCCGGCATCACGCATCCGGACGGGATCGAAGAGCACTTCACGTGGGACGGCGAAGGCAACCTGCGGACCTACCGCGACGGGGCGGGCCAGGTCACCGAATACATGTTCAACGCACGTCGGCAACCGACCTGGCGCAAGGATGCGGCGGGCCGGGAACTGGCGTATGCATACGATCGGCAGTGGCGGCTGCAGCGGCTGACCAACGAGAACGGGGACCAGACGCGGTTTGCCTACGACCGGCTTGGGCGGCTCGTCGAACAGACGGATTTCGACGGCAGCACGACCCGTTACGCGTGGGACGACGCAGGGCAATTGACCGGCTCGCAACAAGGCGACATCGAGACGACCTACGCGCGCGACCCGCTCGGGCGGCTGACGCGGCGCGAGACGAAGGGTGCGGGCGGTCGCGGCCAGGTGACCGAGCGCTTCTACTACGACGCCCGCGGCCGGCTGACGACCGCGCACGGGCACGGCAGCCTCGTACGGCTGCACTACGACGACGCCGACAACCTGATCGCCGAGGAACAGACGATCCGCCCGGATATCCGCGGCGAGTACACGTCGGTTACCCGGCACGAATACGACGCGCTCGGCAACCGGATTCGCACGCAACTGCCGAACACGCGCACGATCGACTGGCTGCGCTATGGGTCGGGTCACCTGCATGGCGTGCTGCTGGACGGCCAGCCGCTCGTGGACTTCGAGCGCGACAAGTTGCATCGCGAGACCGTGCGGCGGCATCGCCGCTTCGAACAGACGCGCGAATACGATCCGGCCGGTCGGCTCAAACGGATGATCGTGCGTCACGATGCGAACGCGCGGCCGTCCGACTGGATCGCCGGACGTGAACTCCGGTACGACGCGGCGGGGCAGCTCACGCGCATCGAGGATCGTACGCGCGGGGCGACGGACTACACATACGATCCGACGGGGCGCTTGCTGAAGGCGACGACGCCGGACCTGAAGGAAGTGTTCGCGTTCGATCCGGCGGGCAATCCGGTGGATCCGGAGAAGATCCCGCCGCGCCCGAGCGAGGAAACGCTCGAGGCGCTGACGGCGCGGGTGCCGCGGGTCATCGCGGAGGATCGCGCGTGGTCGGAAGCGCACCCGGGCGAGCGGATGACGCCGGCGCAGCTCGAGCGGCGCAAGCGGTTGTCGGACGAACTGGGGGCGCTGATCAACTGGACGCGGGCGCTGCCGAAGTGCGTGGGGAACGTGCTGACGGAACTGAATCGCACGCGTTACACGCATGACGCACACGGGAACCTGGTACGGAAGGTGGAGCGGGTCGGGGCGACGTGGCTGTACAAATACGACGCGGCGCACCGGCTCGAACGGGCCGATCGTTATGCGAAGCCGCCGGCGGCGGATGAGATCGATCGGGTCGAGACGAAGCAGGGTGGAGTGGTTTCCATTTCGGGGACAGTGCGGCCGGAGTTGCGCGTGAGCTTCGCGTACGACGCGTTCGGCCGTCGGACGCTGAAGGAGGTGGAGCAGCGGGACGGCAGCATCGACCGGACGGTGTTCACGTGGGACGGCGATGTGCTGCTGCTGGAGGAGCGGTTCCATATCCCGCCGCCGCAGCCGGGCGAGCGTGAGCCGGTGATGCATCGTCCGACGAATGTGGTGCGGGAGGATCCGGCTGATGAGTATTCGTTGCCGGTGGCGCAGCGGATGCATACGTTCGGGGAGCGGCCTCAGTGGCGAGGGGCGTCGATCTACCTGCATGAACCGGGGACGTTCGAGCCGCTGGCGCGGCTGGACGAGACGCTGGTTGAGGCGGCATTCATTGCGACGGGCACGGACGGGCGGTTCGTGCAGGTGCCGGCGAAGACACGGCATGCGACGCTGTTTTACCAGAACGATCATCTGGGGACACCGCAGGAACTGGTGGATGACGCGGGGAAGGTGGTGTGGCTGGGGCTGTATCGGGCGTGGGGCGGGGAGAAGAGGGTCTGGCGGGAGACGGCGGAATGGAATGAGGCGAGCAACCCGATTCGGTTTCCGGGGCAGTATTGTGATGAAGAGACGGGGCTGCACTATAACCGCAACCGCTACTATGATCCGCAAACAGGTCGCTTCGTGTCGAAGGATCCGATCGGCATGGCTGGCGGCATCAACGTCTTCCAGTACGCGCCCAATCCGGTCGGCTGGATCGACCCGCTGGGGCTGGCTCGATGCCCTTGCGATCCGTGTGAAAAGTCTCGCCGGTCAAGCTTGAGAGATATTCGTCGGCAACTCGGTATTCCGTTGTCGCAGCAGCCGATCCGTCAGAAAATGGTCCCGATGACGGATTCCAGCGGAAGTTGGCTTCTCGGTGATAACAACAAGCCTATCATGACGCGGGAACTGACCTATCAGGTCGGTGGTAAAAATGTGGTCATCCAAGACCATTCAGCGGGTCACGTATTCGGAGAAGGGGGGATCGGCGATCAACCGTCACACCACAACGTGCGCCCTGAAGAAAACACCCGCACGGGAAAAGTCCAGGGAATGGACGATCACTACTACTTCGACTGCCGGAACAAGAAATGAGCCTGATACAGCGGATCATGAATCCACAAGCCCTCACCGCACTCTATGGGAACGATGCACCGCTTGCTGGCGCCGAGATCGTCGAGGTTCAACTCAAGCGGGACGAACCGCGACTGTCGATGAGAATCATGATTACGCAGAAGCCGTTGTCTCAGCCGAACCGATGGCCGAAAGACTACGACGTCGTCTATATAAATTTATCGTTTATCGGTGTTTCCGGCCTCTCGATCGGGGAGTGGGGACATGACAACATTGTTGCGACGTTTGTATCAACCGTCACCGACAATGATGTTTCGATAAAGATCAATTGCAAGGAAGGCGCGTCGATTGCGTTGAAGTGCGACTGGGTTCGCGTGGAGGGGATCACGTATGGCTATCTAGGTAGCGCCTAACGTGAGGTGCTCGTTGGGTTTGATTCCGAAGTTCTCGATGCGTGTACGACATGCTCACTGAACTGCTCTGGCCAGTTGTCGTGCGATGTCGAGAGCCTTGCTACACAAGGTGTCAAACGCATTTGAAATCTGAGCCACTTCGCGCCTGATCGCGCAAAGTAAAACTGAGCCAGTCGTTACTTCTTCGATGTCGGGACGTGCCCGGCTTTGCGTTGCTGTTTCAGTCTGTAGCTGTCTCCTTTGATCTGGATGATGTGGGCATGGTGGAGGATGCGGTCGAGCATCGCTGCAGTGAGGGTGGTGTTGCCGCCGAAGGTTTCGTCCCACTGCGCAAACGGCAGGTTGCTGGTCAGGATCATCGAGCCACGCTCGTAGCGCTTGGCGACGATCTGGAAGAAGTGACTGGCCTGATCGCCCGAGAGCGGTAGATAGCCGATCTCATCGACGATGAGCAGCCTCGGGCCGAGAATGTTGTGCCGAAGAACGGCGTCGTATCGCTCCTGTCGGCGTGCAGCCTCGAGCTGTAACATCAGATCCGCCGCCGTGATGAACTTCGTCTTGATGCCGGCCTGCGTCGCTGCATATCCGATGGCGATCGCGAGGTGCGTCTTGCCCACGCCCGACGGACCAAGCAACACGGCGTTCTCGCCTCGCTCGATGAAGCGTAGCGTGGCAAGCTCGTCGATTGCCTCGCGCGGGGCCCCGACGGCGAAGCTGTAGTCGTAGTCATCCAGTGTCTTGATGGCGGGAAACCCGGCCATGCGCACCAGTGTTTGCCGCGAACGAACTTGCCTCGTCTCTCGTTCGTGCGCGAGCGCGTTCTCGAGGAAGTCGAGGAAACTCCATTGCTTGGCCGCCGCGTCGCTGGCCAGAGCGACGTATCGGTGCATGAGTCCCTCGAGCTTCAGGCTTTGGCAGTGCCCGTCGATGCGTTCCTGCTGCAAGTTCATGCGCGCACCTCGGTCAGTAATTGCTGGTAGACGGACAACGGGTGCTGGATCGACATCGCGGGATCAACGCGCGGCCGAGCGACGGCGCGAGCCGGCAATCGGGGCAATGTGTAGCCAGGCATATCGAGCAAGCAAGCCCGTTCTCGTTGCTCCAACAGAATCGCGGGTGCCTGCCCGGTAACCGGATGCACGCGCTGGTTGGCCACGTCGCGCAGCCATTTACTCACCTCGACGTTCGCAGTCGCGGCATCGAGCATCAAGCCGGATTGTTTAAGCTGGCTTGCCAGCGGCACATAGAAATTGCCGCGCAGATAGCGGTGGAATCGCTCGACCTTGCCCTTGGTCTGCGCGCGGTACGGTTGGCACAATCTGGGCAGGAAGCCGTACCGCTTGGCCAGATCGAGCAGGCCGGCGTGCCAGCGATGTTGGCCGTCGCCATAAGCATCGCGCTCGACAACGATGGTCTTGGCGTTGTCGTAAAGGATCTCGCGAGGAATGCCACCCAAGGCTTCGAACAGCGCATGATGACAGGCAACCAGCGTCTCGGCGCGTTCATCGGTGGTGAAGCGTGCCCAGCGCCAACGACTGAAGCCGAGCGTGGCGGTGAAGGCGTAAAGCGGGTCGGTGCCTCGTCGGAAGACAACGAAATCGCACTGCATCTGCCGACCGGGCTCGGTCTCGAACCTTACGACTGGATCGGGCTTCGGCATTGGAGCAGCCCCCTGAAACGCCGGACACAGTCACCCACTTACAATAACGGGTAGGCATAAGACTGTGTTTTTGACTAACACCAGGCAGGAAGTGATGGAAGTGTTGACGGGCCCGGAGCGCCGGCGGCGCTGGACGGCGGAGCAGAAGCTGGCGATGGTTCGCGAGAGTTTCGAGCCGGGGAAATCGGTTTCGATGGTCGCGCGCCAGCACGGCGTGAATCCGAACCAACTGTTCCACTGGCGCAAGCTGTACCAGGACGGGAGCCTGTCAGCGGTCAAGGCTGGCGAGGAAGTGGTTCCCGCCTCAGAGCTGGCCGACGCGCTCAAGCAGATTCGTGAGCTGCAACGGATGCTCGGCAAGAAGACCATGGAGAACGAGATTCTCCGCGAAGCAGTCGAGTACGGCCGGGCAAAAAAATGGATAGCGCACTCGCCCTCGCTGCCGGAGGACGACCAGTGAAACTGGTTTGTGAAGTTCTCGGCGTGTCGCGCTCGAACGTATCGGCACGACTGTCGCGTCCGGCGACGTGGCGCGATGGCCGTCAATCGAGGCAGACTGACGACGCGACCGCGGTCGAGGAAATCCGCCGGGTCATCGGCGATTTGCCCAGCTATGGCTATCGCCGGGTTTGGGGCATATTGCGCAACGAGCGCGTCGCGGTTGGGCTGGTGCCGTTCAATGCCAAGCGCATCTATCGCGTCATGCGCACGCACGGGTTGCTGATGCAGCGCCGGCCGCTTCCGCCTCACCCCCAACGTCGACACGATGGCAAGGTGGCCGTCGCGCGCAGCAATCAGCGATGGTGCTCGGACGGCTTCGAGTTCCGCTGCGACAACGGCGAGCCGCTGCGGGTGACGTTTGCGCTGGATTGCTGCGACCGAGAGGCGATGAGCTGGGCGGCCACGACAGCAGGCCACAGCGGCGACATCGTGCGAGACGTGATGCTGGCTGCAGTGGAAAATCGGTTTGGCAACGAGCTGCATACGCCATCCGAAATCGAGTGGCTGAGCGACAACGGTTCGGGCTACACGGCCGACGACACGCGCCGATTCGCAGTGGCCATCGGCCTGAAGCCATTGACCACACCGGTGTGCAGCCCACAAAGTAATGGGATGGCCGAGAGCTTCGTGAAGACGATGAAACGCGACTACGTCGCCTTCATGCCGAAGCCGGACGCAGCGACTGCTGCACGCAACTTGGCCATCGCGTTCGAGCATTACAACGAGAAGCATCCCCATAGCGCGCTGAAATACCGCTCGCCTCGCGAGTTCCGGCGCTCGATGGATTCGGCAACCTTAGTGTGACGCTGTGTCCGGTATTACAGGGGCAACTCCAGGCATGGGCTTATGCGTGTTCATGAAAGCCTGCAGGCTTCGCAGTTGGCCCTCGTAGCCGCGCGCCCGCAACTCGCGCAGCAGCGCCGGCGCTGCGATGGTCTCCGGTGCTGCGGCCCTCATGCGCTCGATGATGTACGCCTCGAACGCTCCGAGCTTGGTTGGCCGCGGTTCACGCGGCTTGTAGCGCGGCACTTCCTCAGCCGACAGGTACCGCGCCACCGTGTTGCGAGAAATGCCCAGGCGCCGCGCGATCTCGCGCTCCGATACGCCTTGGGCTTTGAGCACATGGATTTGCATCCACTGTTCCTTCTGGAGCATCGCCAGCCTTTGCGCGCAAAAGGCTGACTGTACTGAAAGGTGGCTTAGATTTACTTCGCGCGAAGTGGCTCATTATTACTTTGCGCCCAACACAAGGCTCAACGACGTGTCATTTACCGCGCGATACCGCTACGACGATGAATGTGACATGCATCGCCGCAGGAGATTGCGAAAGCTGAAAGGTTGGCCATAGCGGCAAGTAGACGGGGCTGCACTATAACCGGCATCGGTACTATGATCCCAACACAGGCAGGTTCATCAGCAATGACCCGATCGGGCTGGCGGGTGGGGTCAACGTCTATCAATATGCGCCTAACCCCATCGGTTGGGTTGATCCGCTGGGGCTCAGATGCGATAGTCCAGCAGAAAAACTTCGTCGGAAGCTTTCAGCGCTTGAAGGAGCACAGGCGACTGCTGATCGAATGCGTGCGCTGCCAGACGGACGTGTCCGGTACTACGATAAAGAAGCGTTAGCCAGAACTGCCGGACCGACGAGAGGACGATCACACGTTACCGAATGGAACCCTGCTACTGGTCAAGTACGCAGTTGGGAAGAGACGTATGACCATTCTGGAATGGTGAATCGCGTTCATCCTAAGATGAATGATGGCGAGATTCTGGATTTACCACACTACCCACCGACCAAGGCGGACATAGATCAAGGGAAGGCGACGCCGGGCGGCAGAGCAATTAATGGTCCATGTAGGTGCTGACGATGAATAAACGCGATGAAAAACTGAAATTGGTCACGGAAATAATGGAGTTCATCGAAACGCAACTTTATGACCCGGAAATCTGCGCTCGATATGTCTATCTCAAGTCGCTTGATGCTAGGGCGTATCGCTATGGTGATCAGAGGCTCGACACGCTGCTCGACACGATCGGGGGAATGAGTGCGGGAGAAGAGTTCGTCTATTCAAAGGATGAGCTCCTAGAAATGTTGAAGGCATACTTGTCAGAAGCGTAGTAACGAAAGGCCGCTTGAGCGGCACCTGGTATACACGTGGTTAGTCGAGGTCGGGGGAGATGGAAATCAAGTACGACGGAATCGGCCAATTGATCGAGCAGACGGGGGACGATGGCAAGACGGTGCACCATGAATACGACGAGGTGGGTTTCCGGCTTGCGTCGCCCTGAGGAAATTACTCAACACCCGCAGCCAAAGGCGCGCCGACACCTAGCGGGTGGCGCAATACGACTACGACGCGGGTGGTGTTCTGCGCCTCAGGCATCGTGCTTTTTGACTTGGAGAGTGAAGGAGCGCGACGTATAGACGGGGCTGCATTACAACCGGTATCGGTACTATGATCCGGGCAGTGGACGGTTCATTAGCAAAAATCCGATCGGGCTGGCGGGTGGGATCAATGTCTATCAGTACGCGCCGAACCCAATAAGCTGGATCGACCCGTTAGGGCTTTCGACGCAGCGTCCTAAATGCTTACCTAGCTGCAACGATTACGCGTCTCAGGGGCCGAAAGATTCAACTGAGATGGCCCAAGAACTTTCCAAACAGATCAACCAAAATTCGGTAACGTTCTCTACACCCACAACACAAGGCCACATTGATCTGCAAGGGGCATCGCATTTCGATAAGGCTACGGGAACAGATATTCCGACACCTCATGTTCAGACTCGTACAATTAACGTTGGACCAAACGGCCGGGTGACGACATCGAAAAAGACGGAGGTTACAAGGGCTGCGACTAAACAAGACGTTCGAGTTGCAAGGGAACTGGCGAGACGAAAGGGGCTGTGCAAATGAGTGATCCGATTGATGCTTTGCAAAACTGGTATACCTCCCAATGCGATGATGTTTGGGAGCACTCTTATGGCGTTGAGATTACCAATATTGACAACCCGGGCTGGAGGGTTAAGGTAAGTGGTGCGTTAGGGAGGAAGCCTGCCGATATGAATGCAGAGCGCGATGAAGAAAATTGGATCACGGTGAAGGCGACCGAAACGGAATTCGTCGGATACGGTGGTCCTGGTAATCTGAATGAACTACTGGCGCTCGTTGTCGATTGGTTGCGATAAGGAAGAAGGGCCGCTTGAGCGGCCCTTATTGTTGGTGTGATTAGTTGAAGCTCGGCGTTCAGGTGGCGGTGATGATGAGCTTGCCATGTTCAACGTGAACGCAGAGCTTTTGGCCGGCATGGAAGCCTTCATCGTGGGCCAGCCGCTGAGCCACAGGTCCAGCGGCTCACAGTGGCTCTCGTCGTAGAGGGCTTTCCGTCCGTAACGGTCCATGTCGCGCTTGTGCTGCATTGTGATGAACGGTTCCGTGACGTTTAAGATTGGCGTCAACCATGATCGGCCGTCGGACGCTGAAGGAGGTGGAGCAGCGGGACGGCAGCATCGACCGGACGGTGTTCACGTGGGACGGCGATGTGCTGCTGCTGGAGGAGCGGTTCCATATCCCGCCGCAGCAGCCGGGCGAGCGCGAGCCGGTGATGCATCGTCCGACGAATGTGGTGCGGGAGGATCCGGCTGATGAGTATTCGTTGCCGGTGGCGCAGCGGATGCATACGTTCGGGGAGCGGCCTCAGTGGCGAGGGGCGTCGATCTACCTGCATGAACCGGGGACGTTCGTGCCGCTGGCGCGGCTGGACGAGACGCTGGTGGAGGCGGCGTTCATTGCGACGGGCACGGACGGGCGGTTCGTGCAGGTGCCGGCGAAGACGCGGCATGCGACGCTGTTTTACCAGAACGATCATCTGGGGACACCGCAGGAACTGGTGGATGACGCGGGGAAGGTGGTGTGGCTGGGGCGGTATCGGGCGTGGGGCGGGGAGAAGAGGGTCTGGCGGGAGACGCCGGAGCGGAATGAGGCGACGAATCCGATTCGGTTTCCGGGGCAGTATCACGATGAAGAGACGGGGCTGCACTATAACCGCAACCGCTACTATGATCCGCAGACGGGCCGGTTCATCTCGAAGGACCCGATCGGGCTGGTAGGCGGCATCAACGTCTATCAATATGCCTCGAATCCAGTGCAGTGGGTCGATCCATTTGGTCTGACGAAATACTATCGAGGGGCGAAAGTAGGGAATAAGCCATCATTTGAGCCGCGGCCGGGCGAGTACAAGGTACGGGATGGCAAGGTCCAGCCTACACATGGCGTGTCTGTGTTCGATAACCCAGAGAGTTGCTCCTGCAGGGGGTTTGTTCCCCATGAGATCGAATCAGAGTCTGTTCCGGATAATTTGCAAATAATTCAGCGGGGTAAGGATCCCGCACACTTTGAAATAACGCCGGCAGGTCCCATGGCAGAGATCGACTACAAGGGTGCTCTAGGTAAAATCAAGACAAAGTGAGGGATTGAAAATGAGAAAAATTGAAATCAAATACCCCAGTTGGTACGATGAACTTGCTGAATTTGAACACGAAGAAAAAGGATTTTTAGAGGGCGTTCTTGTCCTATTCGAGGGAGCTGAGGTAGAGCTGAATTTTTACGATATGGCTAGATTCACTCAGGATGCGGCCGATAGTATCCGTGATAACGGATTCTTTTATATGTCCGGTATCGTGATCGTCGAGAGCGTTTCGAAGAGACATATCGAGGCAGCGGCACAAAGAATCGTTAAGGACGGGTTTGCTCCGTGAGTACAACTCGGTTCGATGGTCGTGCCCTTCGGCCTTGCAAAAATTTCGCAACGCTTCATTGCCGAAGGCATGCCATCGACTAGGCTGGGGGTGATGTGGTTACGTCGAGGGTCGCGTTCCATGCCACGGGCGTTGCTCTTCGTGATATGCACTGGGGAGTGCGACGATATATAGACGGGGCTGCATTACAACCGGTATCGGTACTACGATCCAAGTTCGGGGCGGTTCATTAGCAAAGACCCGATCGGGCTGGCGGGTGGGATCAACGTCTATCAATACGCACCCAATCCGATCGAGTGGATTGACCCACTCGGCTTGGCGGGCACATCAAGTGGCGGAGCGGGAAGAAAACCCACATCGAACAAGCCAAATCAGAACTCCAAATGTCCTTGCAGGAATGAGTGGGAAGTAACCCGCTACGACCGAATTTGTGAGGCGATGCTCAACGGAACTCGTGTCAAATACTTTCGAGACCCCACTACGAAGCTATGGTGGTCTACCGACACTGAGGGGCACGGCGGTTCTGCGTGGAAGGTTATGCGGCAAATTGGAGGAAGTCTAGTGCACGAGAATGATGCTGATATTTACGGCGACTATATGGACAAACATAAAGGTGTGACTGGAAAAGAGATACCAATGAGCGGGATGAAGTGTCGGGATGCGAAAGGTGGGTAAATGAAAATTAAATCAGCTGATGAATTTAAGGTGTATGCTGAAAGTGAAGATGTGAACGAGTTTGGTAAAATATATGAAGAATCAACCGACGAGGTTTGGGTTGAGGTTTTGTTGAAGTATCCTGCACTTTCTAGGCTTGTTGCTGCAAATAACACGAATTCTATGAATGTTATGAATTATTTGTCTCGCAGTGGAGATTGGATGACTCGCTGTGATGTTGCAACAAAGCGCAGGATAAGTCGGGAAATCTTTGAACGATTGGCTTCTGACGTGCATCCGGGGGTTAGGCAGGCAATCGCATGTAATCCGAAAGTACCTGAAGATATATTGGCTGGCCTTGTCGATGATGTCGATAATTTGGTTGCGGAGGCTGCAAAGGAGCGCTTGAGGTTGTAAGCAGAATTAATCGAATTGACGCGGGGAAGGTGGTGTGGCTGGGGCGGTATCGGGCGTGGGACGGGGAGAAGACGGTCTGGCGGTAGATGCCGGAGCGGAATGAGGCGACGAACCCGATCCGGTTTCCGGGGCAGTATCACGATGAAGAGACGGGGCTGCACTATAACCGGCATCGGTATTACGATCCGGACATTGGACGCTACGTGTCTAAAGACCCGATCCAGTTATCCGGAGGACTGAACGTTTATGCCTATGTCGACGGAAATCCAATCGCCTATGTTGACCCCCTTGGATTGGTGAATCCTGCGAAAGTGACTTCATGCAGCATAAACGCGATGAATGCGGGTCGCTTGTACGGCTCTGGGGCACTGAAATTAGCTGCTTCAGTCGGCCTGGATGGTTCGGGAGTGGGTGCTCCGGCAGGCGTAGGCGTGGGGGCATGGGGTCTCTGGAACTTAAAAAGTGCTGGCGCCGCTTGGCAGCGCGCGCGTCAGCAATGCCAAGAAGCCGGTAACGAAAAATTTTCGGATGCCAGATGGAGAAACCTCCTGGGCGTTCTGCCTTATGGAACAGAATTCGATGACGAGGATGAGCCTTCGCCCATTGAGTTCGCGAAAAAGAAGGCGGGCGAGGTCAAAGAGAAACCCCTTGAAATCCTTAGGGAAATCTGAACGCTTTTATAATGAGAATATTTTCATTTATAAGTATATGTGTGGCCATGGGTTTCGCGCTTGTGTGGTCGCTTATTTTCTTGCGAAATATTTTTAGGAAAAAGAAAATAACTTGGCGAGATTTCAAGGTATGGGTAAAGAACGTCATTTATTCGTTATTTGGGATGGGATAGTCGCTTGGAAAGAATACGGTCAGGTTCAAGGCCTGATCACCGTCCTTGGATAAAGCGATTCCGCCTCCTGTGGCCAGCCGGGTAGGGAGTATCCACGCATTTTGAACTGCGCCGAAGCGCACAGCGCCCGTCAACGATTGCTCACCGATTAGATTTCCATGAATAGCGCCACCGCAACCTCGCCCCGCATTCGCCAAGTCGCCGTCGTACCGGCGAGCTAGATTCCGCCCGCCGACGTGGCACTCAGTATCAGCGACTTCGATAACTGGCTGGTTCGCATCAGCAACGGTGCGGTCACGTCGGACCGCATCCGCACCGTGGCCGGGGCCATGCCGGTGGTGGGCAATATCCTCGCCCTGGCCGACGTGTTTGGCGACATCGTCACGTTCGTCGAAAGCATAGATCGGCACAGGCTCGGCTGGGTTAGCCTGGGCATCAACGTGATTACGACTCCAAGACGCTTCGTGCAGTTTGCCTCGCGCAGTTGGACGAGACGCTGGTGGCGGCATTCATTGGGACGGGCACGGACGGGCAATTCGTGCAGGTGCCGGCGAAGACGCGGAATGCGACGCTGTTTTACCAGAATGATCATCTTGGGACGCAGCAGGAACTGGTGGATGAGTCGAGGACGGTGGTATGGCTGGGGCGATATCGGGTATGGGGCGGGGGGACGTCGGTGTCGCACGCGACGTCGCACGACCGCTGGACCGACGACGATGTCGAGGTCACGCGCGACGAAACCGAATACCGCTTCGACAACGGTGCGATCGTGCGCCGCTCGGTCGAGCAGGATCGCGCGCCGTCCGACCTGCTGTGCGCCGAATGCTGGATCGATTACGACGTGCTCCGCCATCCCGATGCGCAACCGGTCAGCCCGACGCGGCTGACGTTCGACAACGCATGCCGCGAAACCTTCTGGCTGCGCTACCACCTCGCGTGAACGTGTGAATGCGTGAATGCGTGAATGCGTGAATGCGTGAATGCGTGAGCGCATGAGCGCGTTCGACATGCAGCACCCTGATCGACGAAGCAGCCGCGAAGTGCCGCGAGCAGCAGGTGAACGATGCGATCGCCCGCGGTGCGCGGCTGCTGGTCGGCCAACCGACGCCATTCGGCGGCGTGAAGGATTCGGGGCTCGGCTACAAGGAAGGCGTGCAGGAAGCGATGAAGCGCTTCACGAACGCGAAGACGCATTCGCTGCCGTGGTGAATGCGGGCGGGAAGGGCACATCGCGCCTTCCCGCCGCTACCGGCAATGCGGGAATTACTGATAGAAGTTGAGCGTGACCATCGCCGAACGGCCCGGTGCCCACGTCGCGTAGATCGGATACGCGCTCGAGTAATACTTCGTGTCGAACAGGTTCTGCACGTTGAGCTGAACGTCCATCGACTTGTTCACGCGCCACGTCGCGGCCGCGTCGAAGCGCGCATAGCCGGGCGTCCATTTCTTCACGGTCGGCGATACCGACGCGTAGGTCTTGCTCATCACCGTCGCGCCCGCGCCGAGCGTCAGCTTCGGCATCACGTCGTAGCTCGTCCACAGCGTGAAGCTGTGCTTCGGCACCATCACCATCGGCAGGCCGGCGCCGCCCGGATTGCCGGGGCCCGCGTCGACCGTCACCGCATTCAGGTACGTATAGCCGCCGAACACGTGCCACTTGTCCGTCAGGTTGCCCGCGAAGCCCAGTTCGGCGCCGCGCACGCGCTGCTTGCCCGCGTTGATCGTATGGCCGAGGCCGTCGCTGACCTGCGCATTGGTTTTCTCGGTGTCGAACAGCGCGGACGTCAACGAAAGCTGCTCGTCGATCACGTCCCACTTCGCGCCGACCTCGATGTTGCGCGTGCGCTCGGGCGTCAGGTTCTGGTTGTTCGCGGTGATCTGGTCGGTGCCGCCGCCGAGGCCGCCGTTCGAACCGGGCGGGTTCGACGACGTGCCGTACGACGCATACAGGCTCACGGTGCGCACGGGCTTGTAGACGAAGCCGAACTGGTAGCTGAACAGGTTCGACGTGTTCGACAGGTTGGCCGCGCCGGCCTGCTTCGCGCTGAGGTCGTAGCGGTCGAACCGCAGCCCCGCGTTGAACAGCCACTGCTCGGTCAGCTTGACCGTATCGAAGACGTACGCCGACGCGGTGGTCGTGCGCGTGTTGGTCGTCGCGCCGGGGAAGCCCTTGTCGCCGTTCAGCACGATATTGCCGGTCCACGGCATGTTCGGGTTCCAGCCGCCCGCGAGCGGCGTGCAGTTCCCTGGCACCGTGCACGGGCCGCCCGTGCGGATGTTGTTGCCTTTCGCGTCGGTCACGAGGTAACCCTCGTAGCGGTTCTGTTCGAGGCTGAATTCGACGCCGGCCGCCAGCGTGTGCTGCATGCCGAACAGGTTCGTGCGGCCGGTGATTTCGGTCTGGTTCGCGATGCCGTTCGTCGCGTACTTGCCGCTCTTCGCCTGCAGGCTCAGCATGTTCGGATTCGACGCGAGGATCTGCGGATTCGTCGCCACGTAATCGAGCGTCGTGCGGCCGAACATCGTCGTGTTCTTCAGCTTCCAGTCGTCGTTGATGCGATGCTCGACGCGCACCTCGCCGGTGTCGGTCTGCCCGTAGCGGTAGTCGCGCGTGTTCAGCCCGAAGAACTGCCCGCGATCGGTCGGTACCGGCGTGCCGCCCGACGCGCGGAACGGCACGCTGAAGTCCGGCATGTCGTACGAGTTCAGGTGGTAGTAGCTGACCGTGACGGTGGTCGGCGTGTTCAGCCCGAACACGATCGACGGCGCGACGCCCCAGCGCTTGTTGTACACGTCGTTGCGGCCGGCCTGGTTCGCGTCGTGGCCCATCACGTTCAGGCGCACGGCGGTCGTGTCGTCGATCTTGCGGTTCGCGTCGACCGTTGCGCGCTTGTAGCCGTCGGTGCCGAAGCCGATGCTGCTGTTGATGAAGTTGTCGTTCTTCGGCGTCTTCGTGACGATGTCGACGCTGCCGCCCACCGAGCCGCGGCCCGCGTAGACCGAATCGGGGCCCTTGATCACGCTGATCTGCTCGACGGCGAACGTCTCGCGGTTCTGCAGCCCCGAGTCGCGCATCCCGTCGACGAAGATCGAGTTGCGCGATTCGAAGCCGCGGATCACCGGGCGGTCGGCCGACGGGTTCGCGGCCGCGTCGCCGCCGAGGAACGTGATGCCCGGCACCGAGCGCAGCGCGTCCGCGAACGACGTGACGTTCTTTTCCTTGATCAGTTGCTCGGGGATCACCGTGACCGAGCGCGGCGTGTCGAGCAGCGGCGCGGTGAACTTGTACGACGGCGAGCGCTTCACCTGCATGTCCGACAGCGCGGACGACTGGACAGCGATCGTCGGCAGCGTCGCCGGCACGTCGGCGGACGGGGCGGGCTGGTCGGCGGCAGGTGCGGGGGCGGGAGCGGTTTCGGCGGAGGCGAGCAGCGGCGTCAGGAAAACGGAGCAGGTCAGCGCCGACACGAGGGCACGGGGCCTCGTCTTGAACTGGGCGGGCATATCGAGAGGCAGCGGAAGGTTCGGTGATCGGACGCGTTTTCTCGATGCCGGCAGCGCTGGCCTGAAACATCGGAGAACGTCAATGCAAATGCGTATGATTCGCGTTTGCGGTCGCAATTGTACGGATTGATACTAAATATGTAAACGCTTGAATGGTTTTTGTACTAATTCAGTCAGGTTTCCGTGGGCCGCGCGGCTGCCTTTGCGTCGCATGCAACACCGCTTTCCATTGCCCGGCCGGCGCGCGGCGGCGGCGACTCGATACACTTCCGTACCGGTTGGACGGGCCCCGGCAACCAGGCCCGAGCAAGGAGGAGACAGGACACGATGGACACCCAACGCGCAGCGGTCGTCACGTACCGCGGCAATGCGATCGAGAACACGCACGTTGCCCATGTGGCGGTGGTGGATGCAAGCGGCCGGTTGCTGGCCCGGTTCGGCGATCCGTTCCGGATGACGCTGGCGCGCTCGGCGGCCAAGCCGGCCCAGGCGCTGTCGGTGATCGAGACGGGCGCGCCCGAGCGGTTCGGCTTCGACGACGCGGACATCGCGCTGATGTGCGCGTCGCACAGCAGCGAGGACCGCCACATCGAACGCACACGGACGATGCTCGCCAAGGTCGCCGCGCACGAATCGGATTTGCGTTGCGGCGGCCATCCGCCGTTGTCCGATGCGGTGTACCGGTCGTGGATCAAGCGCGACTACACGCCGACCGGCGTGTGCAGCAACTGTTCGGGCAAGCATGTCGGGATGCTGGCCGGCGCTCAGGCGATCGGCGCCGCGATGGCCGATTACCATCTGCCCGACCATCCGATGCAGGTGCGCGTGAAGCATGTCGTGGCCGATGCGTGCGGCCTGCGCGACGACGAGGTCGACTGGGCGATCGACGGGTGCAACCTGCCGACGCCGGCGTTTTCGCTGGATCGGCTCGCGCGCCTCTACGCGTCGCTGGCCGACGGCGCGGACAAGGTGGAAGCGGGCGGCGAGATCAACGATCGCGTTCGCGCGCTGGCGCGCATTCATCGTGCGATGACGGCGTATCCGGAACTGGTCGCCGGCGACGGGCGGTATTGCACGGTGCTGATGAACGCGTTCGAAGGGCAGGTGGTCGGCAAGCTCGGCGCCGATGCGTGCTACGGGCTCGGCGTGCGTGCCTCGGAAAACACGCGGCGACTCGGCGCCGACGGTGCGCTCGGCATCTCGGTGAAGATCGAGGACGGCAACCTCGACGTGCTTTACATGGTCGTCAGCGAGATTCTCGATCGGCTGCAGATCGGTACGTTCGTGCAGCGCGCGCAACTGGCCGGCTTCCACCGGCCGCGGATGCTCAACACGCAGGGCGTCGGGATCGGGCACGCCACGTTCCCGTTCGAATTGCAGCCGGCCTGAGCGTCGTCACTGCGCCGATGCCGCCGGCCCGCGAACCGGGGCGCGCGCATCGGCGCCCATCCGCTCGCTGATCGACACCAACGCGAACCCCCGCGCTACGCGTGGGCGCCGCGAATCTTCGCCAGTTCGACGTCCGACAGCTCGCCGATATGCGCGAGATGTTCCGCGAGAAAGTCCTTCAGCACGCGCAGCTTCGCCGAGCTGCGCCGGTTCGCCAGATACGCGATGTAGATGAATTCGCCCGTCAGCCGGTTCTGCAGCCGGTAGCGCGGCAGAACCGCCTCGAGCCGGCCGCTCGCGAGCAGGTCGCGCACCAGCCAGATCTCGAATTCCGCGATGCCGAGCCCCGCGCAGGTCGCTTCGAGCAGCAGCTCCGAGTGGTCGGTGACGAGATTGCCGGCCGGCAGCACGCTGTGCTGTGCGTCGCCGTTCACGAGAATCCAGCGCGGATCGCCTTCCGGGTGCACGTAGCGCAGGCAGTTGTGGTGCTTCAGGTCGTCCGGTGTCGACGGGCGCCCGCAGCGATCGAGATAACCGGGCGTCGCGCACAGGATGCTGTCGTTGCGCGACAGCCGGTGGACGACCAGGTTGTCCAGGTAGTTCTCGCCTTCGTGTATGTCGAGATCGAAGCCGCCGGCCACGAGGTCGTTGTGGTTGTCGGTGAGCCGCACGTCGAGCTGGATCGTCGGGTAGCGCGCGAGAAACGGCGCGACCAGCGGCGCGAGATGGCGGCGGCCGAACGCGACCGGCGCGGTGAGCTTCAGCGGGCCGCTCGGCTGCGCGTTCAACTCGGCGACGACGCGCAGCGTGTCGTCGAGATCGGAGATCAGCGTGACCGCGCGTTCCAGATAGATGTGGCCGGCCTCGGTCAGCGTCACGCTGTGCGTCGAACGGTGCAGCAGCGCGACGCCGAGCGCGTCCTCGATCGCCGTCACCTTGCGCGCGACGGTCGACGTCGATACGTGCATCTCCTTCGCGACCGCCGAAAAACTCCCCGTTTCGACCACCCTCACGAACGCGCGCATCGCGCCGAGGTGATCGATGCCTGTCTCTCTCACGTTTTTTTTCATTCGATTCTCGCTGTTGCGTCCCACGCAAAACCGCTTTCGATAATACAGAAGCGAGCTTGTTTTTGCAAAGGCATAGAATGCGAACCCGTCGCGTCGGGAAGCGGCGCACGACAAGCGGCACGAGACATTCAGGAGGGCACGATGGCAGAAAACGGCTTCCGCGTCGAAGCGGATCTTTTAGGTAAACGAAGTATTCCGGATGCGGCCTACTACGGCGTTCATACGCTGCGCGCGAAAGAGAATTTCGACATTTCGGGCCGCACCATTGCGTCGCTGCCTTACCTCGTGATGGCGCTCGCGGCCGTGAAGGAAGCCGCGGCCGACGCCAACTGCGAGCTCGGCCTGCTGCCGCAGCCGTATCGCGATGCGATCGCCGCCGCGTGCGTCGAGATCCGCGAAGGGCGCCTGCACGACCAGTTCGTCGTCGACGTCATCCAGGGCGGGGCCGGCACGTCGACCAACATGAACGCGAACGAGGTGATCTGCAACCGCGCGCTCGAAATCATGGGGCACGCGCGCGGGCAGTATGAATACCTGCACCCGAACGAGCACGTCAATCTTGCGCAGAGCACGAACGACGTCTATCCGACCGCGATCCGGGTCGCGACGTGTTTCGCGGTCGAGCACCTGCTCGAAGCGATGGGACGCCTGCGCGATGCGTTCGCGGAAAAAGCCGACGCGTTCGCGGGCCTGCTGAAGCTCGGCCGCACGCAGTTGCAGGACGCCGTGCCGATGACGCTCGGCCAGGAATTCTCGACGTACGCGGTGATGCTGACCGAAGACATCGCGCGGCTGCAGGAAGCCGGCTGGCTGATCCGCGAGATCAATCTCGGTGCGACCGCGATCGGCACGGGGATCACCGCGCATCCGCAGTACGCCGAGAAGGCGCTGGCGGCGCTGCGGCGCATCACCGGGCTCGACCTGAGCACCGCGCCGAACCTGATCGAGGCGACGCAGGATTGCGGCGCATTCGTGCAGGTCTCGGGCGTGCTCAAGCGGATCGCCGTGAAGCTGTCGAAGATCTGCAACGACCTGCGGCTGCTGTCGAGCGGCCCGCGCGCGGGGTTCGGCGAGATCAACCTGCCGCCCGTGCAGGCCGGCTCGTCGATCATGCCCGGCAAGGTGAATCCGGTGATCCCGGAAGTCGTCAACCAGGTCGCGTTCGAAGTGTTCGGCAACGACCTGACCGTGACTTTCGCCGCCGAGGCCGGACAGCTTCAGCTCAACGCGTTCGAGCCGGTGATCGCCAGCGCGCTGTTCCGCAGCTTCAGCCACCTGACGGCCGCCTGCACGACGCTCGCGGAGCGCTGCGTGAGCGGGATCACCGCGAATCCCGAGCGGCTGCGCGAAACGATGGAGCGCTCCGTTGCACTTGCGACCGCGCTGAACCCGTATATCGGCTACAAGCGCGCGACCGCCGTGGCCGCCGAAGCGCACGCGACCGGCAAGTCGATCCGCGAGGTCGTGCTGGAGCGCGAACTGATGACCGACGCGCAACTGGACGACGCGCTGCAGCCCGAAGCGCTGATCCGGCCGCGCGCGCTTTGATACCGGTCGCGCGGCGCCGGCGCCTGCCGCCGGCGGCCTGCGCGCGACCGTTCAAACGCGCCCTGGAGAGGGGCGCGACACATCAATAAACGGAGACTCACCATGAAACACACCAGCGAGCGGCCGGCCGACACGGCCGGCGGCGCGGATTCCCGTCACGCCGATCCCGACGCGATGTTCGCGTCGCACGAAGCCGGTTATGCGAAGCAGTTGAAGCCGCGGCACGTGCAGATGATCGCGATGGGCGGTGCGATCGGCACCGGCCTCTTTCTCGGCGCGGGCGGCCGCCTGCAAAGCGCGGGGCCCGCACTGGCGCTCGTGTATCTCGTCTGCGGCGTATTCGCGTTCCTGATCATGCGCGCGCTCGGCGAGCTCGTGATGCACCGGCCGACCAGCGGCAGCTTCGTGTCGTATGCGCGCGAGTTCATGGGCGAGCGCGCGTCGTTCGTCGCGGGCTGGATGTACTACCTGAACTGGGCGACGACCGGCATCGTCGACATCACCGCGGTCGCGATCTACATGAAGTACTGGGCCGTGTTCACGGACGTGCCGCAGTGGGTGTTCGCGCTCGGCGCGCTCGGGATCGTGTCGGTGATGAACATGATCGGCGTGAAGGTGTTCGGCGAGATGGAGTTCTGGTTCTCGCTCGTCAAGGTGGGCACGCTCGCGGTGTTCCTCGCGGTCGGCGCCGTGTTCCTCGCGAGCGGCCATCCGGTCGCCGGCCAGATGCCGGGGCTTCACCTCGTCGCGGATCACGGCGGGCTCTTTCCGCACGGCATCCTGCCGGCCGTGCTGATCGTGCAGGGCGTCGTGTTCGCGTATGCGAGCATCGAGCTCGTCGGCGTTGCGGCGGGCGAGACCGCCGATGCGCGCAAGGTGCTGCCGAAAGCCATCAATGGCGTGATGTGGCGCATTGCGCTGTTCTATGTCGGCTCGGTCGTGCTGTTGACGATGCTGCTGCCTTGGACCGCGTACAGCTCGCACGAAAGCCCGTTCGTGACGTTCTTCGGCAAGCTCGGCGTGCCGTACGTCGGCACGGTGATGAACGTCGTGGTGCTGACTGCCGCGCTGTCGAGCCTGAATTCTGGCCTTTATTCGACGGGGCGCGTGCTGCGCTCGATGGCGATGGGCGGATCGGCGCCGCGTTTCGTGTCGCGGATGAACGCGCGCGGCGTGCCGTACGGCGGGATCCTGATCACGGTCGCGATCAATGCGATCGGCGTGCCGCTGAACTACATCGTGCCGGCCCAGGCGTTCGAGATCGTGCTGAACATGGCGTCGCTCGGGATCATCACGACGTGGGGCTTCATCGTGATGTGCCAGATCCTGTTCCGCCGCGCGGTCAATCGCGGCGAACTGAAGGCCGTGTCGTTCCGGATGCCCGGCGCGCCGTTCACGTCGTGGCTCACGCTCGCGTTCCTCGCCGCCGTGCTGGTGCTGATGGCGTTCGACTACCCGGGCGGTACGTGGACCGTCGCGACGATTCCGGTTGTCGTGCTCGCGTTGGTGATCGGCTGGAAGCTCGCGAAGCGCGGCGCCGAGCGTGAGCGGGCGGTTACGGCGCGCACGCCCGCGCGCGGCGTCGCAGATCCTGCGCAGAACGCGTGACGGTACCCGCCCGGGGCGCCGGTCCGTTCGCGGGCCGGCTTCCGGTCGAGGTCAGTTCAACCCGGCACGTTCGCTGACCCATTTGCCGAAATCGGCGGCCATCTCAGGAGTCAGTTCGTGCCCGGCCGCGTACAGTCGCGTGTCGTGCGCGACACCGAGCGCCGTGAGTTTTGCATGGGCGGTGTCGGCCCACGCGACGGGCAGCTTGTCGTCGAAGCGGCCGTGCACGATCAGCGCATGCAACGGGCGAAGCGCATCGCGTGGCGCGATCAGCGGATCGATTTCCGGCAGGATGCGGCCGCACAGCACGGCGAACGCGGCAACGTCGGCCGGCGACGTGAGGCCGACGCCCGCGCTCATGATGCCGCCCTGGCTGAAGCCGGCGATCACGGCGGGCAACGCGGGGCCCGCGCCGTCCTGCGCGCGGAAGGTGCGCAGCAGCGCGATCAACTGGAGGCGGCTGGCGTCAGCGCGGGCCGCATCGATTTCCGGGCCGTTCGGGCCGAAACGCACCGGAAACCACGCGTGCTGATCGGGCCCGAACGTGAGCGGGCCGCGCACGAACGCGATCTCGATGCGCGGATCGATCACATCGGCCACGTTCAGCAGGTTGGTTTCGTTGCCGCCGACGCCATGCAGCAGCAACAGGCGGGCGACGGGGCGGCCGGCGGCCGGGCGCAGCCGGTACGGGAGGCCCGAATCGGGATCGGTGGTCAGCGGCAGGACGTCGGTCATCGCGTGGGTCCGGAAAGGGAAACGATGCGACAGTCTAGAGCGTGCGGACGGGGAGGTGAATCGCCGGATGGCGATTGATTGTTTCCTGAGAGGAGTGAATTTGGTCGCGGTACATGTCGGGGACAGATTACCGATATCGCGACGCACGGCGCCGGCCGCAGGCCGACATATCCGCTGACGACAGGCCAATCGGACGACTCGTCATCCTCACGCGCAGTTGATAAAATAGATACATTCTGTAGATACGTGAGGGCGTGAAGATGGATATTGCCAAGATCTTCAAGCATGGCGGATCGCAGGCTGTCAGGCTGCCGAAGGATTTCCGCTTCGAGACGACCGAGGTCCGGATTCGTCGCCACGGGGCGTCCGTCATTCTCGAGCCGGTGCCGCAAGACTGGGCATGGCTGACGCCGCTGATCGGTCCGGTCGACGCCGATTTCGAGGCAGCCGCGACCACGCAGCCATCCGCTCAGGAACGGTCGGGCCTGGACGTATTCGAATGAAGTTCCTGCTGGATACCAACGCGGTGATCGCCATACTCAAAGGCGAGCCGGCCATGCTGGCCCGACTGCGGCCGCACCAGCCGGCCGATTTCGGGATACCGGCGATCGTCGCGCATGAACTCTATTACGGCGCCTACAAAAGCCAGCGCGTGGCTGCGAACGTGGCGCGTGTCGAGGCGCTTCAGTTCGAGGTCGTATCGTTCGATGTCGAGGATGCGCAGCATGCCGGCGAAATTCGGGCGCATCTGATCGCGGCCGGTACGCCGATCGGCCCTTACGACGCATTGATCGCAGGGCAGGCGCGCGCCCGGCAACTGGTGCTTGTCACGCATAACATCCGGGAATTCGAGCGTGTCCCCGGGCTGCAAGTCGAAGACTGGCTCGCTGTGCCCCGCGAAAGCTGAACGGCATGTGATGCATGTCCGGATCTACTGCCGGGAGGGGGTCGCGCTCGCGCATCGACGAATCTGCTCACCGCACGACGCACCGATTATAAAAAGATGCCGAAACAAACCGGTTCGTCGATAATGCGTAAACGTTTTACCGCTATTCAATAAGGTTGAATTGCCGGAATGCGAATAAAACAATGAATATCCGCTACTCCGCCGATTCGACAAATCCAGCAGCCGCCCGGGCTATGGCGCCGGGAAGTTAACGGCAAATCCGCGAAAAACTTTAGGCTTTTCACGTCGCAATTAATCATTTCAATTTCCTCAATGATCGATTGATTAACGGTCATCGGACAGTCATACACCATCCCCGATAATTCGCCGCTCATATTCTTTCAATAGACCAATGGGCGATCGAATCCGGATCGCTGCGGGGGGCTGTACTCATGACCATCCGTCATCGCATTACGCTGCTAGTCGTCCTGACGTTCTTCGCGCTGTCCGCGATCGGCATCTATGCCGTGTACCAGACGCGCAAGAGCGCGTCCGAGGTGCGCCAGGTCACCCAGGGAATCGTGCCGAGCGCGCTTGCGTCGGCGGATCTCGTCGCCGATGTGAAGAACATCCAGATCGCGACGATGACGCTCGTCTACGCGCCGGACGCGAATACCGCCGCACAGGCGCGCGACGAGCTGAAGGCGAAGCAGGCCGCGCTGCGCGCCGCGCTCGACGGGCAGGCGAAATCGGCGGTCGGCCGCGCGCAGGAAGGCCTCGTCACGCAGGCGAAGGACAGCGCAGCGAACTATTTCGCGGCGATCGACGACACCGTGAAGATGAAGGCCGACGGCAAGGCCGAGATGGCGCAGGCCTACCTGTTCGCGAACGTCGCGCAGTATCGCGACGAGCTCGAAAGCATCGTCGACACGCTGCGCGTCGAGAAAAATCGCCAGAAGGACGACGCGATCAGCGCGCTGAACGGGATGCTCGCGACGACGGCAACCGCGATCGCGGGCGTTGCCGGCACGGTGATCGTGCTGCTGACCGCGCTCGGCTTCGTGCTGTATCGCCAGATCACGCGCCCGCTGATCGGGATGCAGACGATGATGAGCGAGATCGCGACGAGCCAGGATTTCACGCGCCGCGTGCCGGTGGGCCGGATGGACGAGATCGGCCATTCGATCGTCGCGTTCAACGGGATGATCGAGAAGATCCAGGAGAATGCCGCGCAGCTCAAGCAGAAGACGGCCGACATCCAGGCGATGCTGCAGAACATGCAGCAGGGGATCCTGACCGTCGTCGAAGGCGGCGTCGTGCATGCGGAGTATTCGGCGTACCTCGAAACCATCTTCGAGACGAACGACATCGCCGGCCGCGACCTGATGGCGCTCGTGTTCGACGATTCGGCGATCGGCGCCGACGCGCGCTCGCAGGTCGATGCGGCCGTGCACGCGTGCCTCGGCGAAGACAGCATGAACTTCGAATTCAACGCGCACCTGCTCGTCAACGAAGTCGCGAAGCGGATGCCGGACGGCCGCGAGAAATGGCTCGACCTGAGCTGGTCGGCGATCACCGACGAGACCGATACGGTCGTGCGCCTGATGCTGTGCTTGCGCGACGTGACGGAGATTCGCGAGCTGACCGCGCAGGCTGGCGAGCAGCAGCGCCGCCTCGAGATGATCGGCGAGATCCTGTCGATCAGCCAGGACAAGTTCCATGACTTCGTGCACAGCGCGAACGGCTTCCTCAGCGAGAACGAGCGGATGATCCGCCAGCACGAGCGCGCCGATCATTCGATCGTCGCGGCGCTGTTCCGCAACATGCACACGATCAAGGGCAATGCGCGCACGTACAGCCTGCAGCACCTGACCAACATTGTCCATGAAGCGGAACAGGCGTACGAATCGCTGCGCCGCGCGGACGGCGGCCCCGAGTGGAACCGCGATGCGCTGATGGACGACCTGGCGCGCGTGCGCGAGGCCGTCGACCGCTACGCGACGATCAACGCGGTCACGCTCGGCCGCAGCGGCGAACCGGCGCAGGGCGGCGCGGACTACCTGATGGTCGAGCGCGCCCACATCAGCGAGAGCCTGCGCGTGCTCGACGGCGCCGATCCGGCGAACGCGTCCGACTGGCAGGCGGCACGCGATGCCGTGCGCCGCATGCTGAGCCATCTCGGCACGCAGGGCATCGGCGATGCGCTCGGCGGCGTGATCGAGTCGCTGCCGTCGCTCGCGGCCGAACTCGGCAAGCCGGCGCCCGTCGTGCATATCGACAGCCACGGCCATCGCGTGCGCAGCGAGATCGGCGCGACGCTGAAGAACGTGTTCATGCACCTGCTGCGCAATTCGATCGACCACGGGATCGAGTCGTCGGAAGAGCGGCGCGCGGCCGGCAAGGCAGCGTCCGGCACGATCGATATCGCGGTCGGCGTGGGCGGCGGCGAGCTGTGGTTCGTGCTGAGCGACGACGGCCGCGGCCTCGCGCTCGACCGGATTCGCGGCATCGCGCGCGAGCGCGGCTGGATCGATGCCGACAACGCAGCGGCGCTGTCCGACGAAGATGTGGCCGAGCTGATCTTCCGGCCGGGTTTCTCGACCGCGCACGCGGTAACCGAAGTGTCGGGGCGCGGCGTCGGCATGGACGCGGTGCGCAACTTCCTGAAGCGCGACGGCGGCGACATCGCGCTGCGTTTCACCGACGATCGCGTCGGTGCGCCGTATCGCGCGTTCGAGACGATCGTGTCGTTGCCGGCGCGTTTCGCGGCGGACGGTGCCGGTCACGGTGCCGCGCACGAGCGCGCGCGCATCGCGAACGTCGGCGCAGCGGAGTGATGGCGTGATCGAGCAGGCGTGGATGATCCAGATTGCCGCCGCGCTGGCGGGCGGCTTCGTCGTCGCGGTGGCGGTGGCGGTCGTGTTTCGCGTGACGCGCAAGCGGCTCGTCGCGGCGATGGAACGCGACGCGCATGCGTTGCGCAGCGAGCTCGACGCGGCCGATGCGAGGGCGGCAGAAGCGGCGTCGGCACATGCCGAAGCAGCCGACGCATGGGCGCAACGCGAGGCGCAGCTCGAGGATGCGCTGGCGCGCGAGGCGTCCGCGGCCGGCACGCAGCGCGACGCGCTGCAGGCGCTGTCGGCCGACCGCACCGCGCTCGCGCAGCATGCGATGAAGATCGCCGACGAAGCCGCACGCCTGCGCGGGCTCGCCGGCACGTTCGAGCGCTGGCACGAGCAGATGATCTCGCTGACCACGCAGAACCAGGACATGCGCTCGAAGAACCAGGAACTGTCGGCGATCGTCGCGCATGTGTCGATCGTGTCGCTGAACGCGTCGATCGAGGCCGCGCGCGCGGGCACGGCGGGGCGCGGCTTCTCGATCGTCGCGAGCGAGGTGCGCGGGCTGGCCGCGCGCTCGCAGCAACTGTCGAACAGTTATCGCGACAGCCTGAACCGCAACGATCTCGTGACGGCCGCGACGTTCCAGGACATCCAGGCCGGCGGCAAGATGATCACGGCCGCGCTCGCGACCGTCGAGACGCTGGCCGGGCAACTGCACGCGCGGATCGAAGGAGAGGCGGCGTGATCAGCGCGCAGGCGAAAGCCGGCTTCGAGCGGATTTTTTTTGATGCGGCGCGCACGCGGCTCGCGTCCGGCGGCGCGTGCGACATCCGGCCGTCGGCCGGCGATGCGCCCGATCCTGCCCGTACGACCTCGCGATCGAAACCGACGGTGCCCGAGCATGTCGCGGTGCTGACGATCTCGGCGCTGCATTTCCGCCTGCTGCTCGCGCTGCGCTTCAGCGACGACGATGCGACGCGTCGCCATTTCGCCGGTGCGACGGCGGGCGCGAGCGACCAGCGGCCGCTGCCCGAAGCGTTCATGGAAGTCGCGAACCTGTGCTGCGGCGCGATCAACCAGGCGCTGACCGCGCCGTTTCCCGACCTCGGGATGTCGACGCCTTACCTGCTGAGCGGCGCGAGCATCGACTGGCTGCCCGCGCTGTCGCCCGATCACGTGGCCGTATACGACCTGACGCTCGACGGCGACGTGCGGGTCGGTGCGACGCTGTGCGTGTGCGCGAATGCGCCGGTCGATTTCCATGTGCCGGAAACGGCCATGGTGGACACCGGCGGCGAACTCGAACTGTTCTGACCGACCATCAGGAACCCTTGAGATGACCGAAGACAAACCCGTCAGCAAGGTGCTCGTGCTCGACGACAGCCGTGCGCACGCCGATGCGATCAAGCGTTTCTGCGACGAGCACAATCTGGTCGGCCTGACCGTGCGGCGCAGCCGATTGCTGAAGGTGCTGCGCTCGAACATCGATCTCGGCGCGATCCTGCTCGCCGAGGATTACGGCGGCTCGCCGGTCGAGAGCGCGATCATCGCGACGCAGATCGATGCGCTGCGCCCCGAGCTGCCGATCATCCTGCGCCGCGAATCGCTTGCGTCGCGCGACGGGCTGCCCGACGCGCTCGCGCGCGTCGCATGCGCGGCCTACGTCGCGGACGACATGACGCCGCTCAAGCGCGCGATCGACGAATACCTGTTCGGCCGCGACTACCCGAACGCGCTCGTGCGCGGCATCTCGGAGATTACCGAGGCGCGGATCGACAGCCTGTTCCCGGGCATGACGATCGAGCACGACACGCCGTGCATCGTCCGCGACCAGATCATCTTCGGCGAAGTGTTCAGCCTGATCGCGCTCGAAAGCGCGTGGTGCCGCGGCTACATGCTGCTGCAGACGAGCGAGCAGCCGCTGCTCGACATGCTCGGCGGCACGCGCGACGACGGCCGCGCGCCAGATTTCCGCGACGTGAACAGCGTGCTCGGCGAGCTGACCAACCTCGTATGGGGTGCGTTCAAGAACCGTTATCTCGGCGATGCCGAGGCGCTCGCGCGCCATCCGGTGCAGGTGCCGCTGGTCGTCAATCACAAGCAGAAGTTCATCTCGTTCGGCGGCGACTGTCCGCAGCTCTGTTTCAAGTACCGGATGACCGATCCCGCATCGGGGCGGTCCGTCTGTCTTGACCAGCGTTTCGTGTTCAGCCTGAGCTGGTCGCCGGAGGATTTCCGCGAATCGGTGCAGGACGTGGGGCCGATGGTCGAATCGGGTGAACTCGAACTGTTTTGAATTTTGAAGTCCGAAATAAAGGAAGGGGAATACGACATGGCAAAGATTCTGGTGGTCGACGATTCGGGCACGGTGCGCGACGAGGTCGCGGGTTTCCTGCGCAATCACGGGCTTGACGTCGCGACGGCCGTCGACGGCAAGGACGGGCTCGCGAAGCTCAAGGCGACGCCCGGCGTGCGCCTCGTGATCAGCGACGTGAACATGCCGAACATGGACGGCCTGACGATGGTCGAGAAGATTCGCGGCGAACTGGCGAACACGGCCGTCAATGTCGTGATGCTGACGACCGAAAGCAGCCCTGCGATGAAGGAGCGCGGCAAGGCGGCCGGCGTGAAGGGCTGGATCGTGAAGCCGTTCAAGGGCGACGCGGTGCTGGACGCGCTGAAGAAGCTCGCGGGCTGACGCGCATCGGGCACCTGTGGTCGGGCGTGCGCGCGTGGCGCAGCGGGCGCACGCGGGCTTGAGCGCCGACGCCGCGCGACTGGACGCCGCACGGAATGTGGAGGACCATTTCATCGGTATGCCGCGAACGGGCGTGCGCCATCGCTGCCTGTTCGTGCCGCACCGAATCCTGCCGAACCCCGTCGAGCGGAACACCATGGAACCCGATCAAGAGAATGCCGAGCCGATCCTGTTGCGCGAGGTGCGCGACGGCGTCGTCACGCTGCGGCTGAACCGGCCGCAGCAGTTCAACGCGTTGTCCGAAGCGATGCTCGCGAGCCTGTCCGACGCGTTCGAAACGCTGGCGGCCGATCCGCACGTGCGCTGCGTCGTGCTGGCCGCGCAAGGCAAGGCGTTTTGCGCGGGCCACGACCTGCGGCAGATGCGCTGCAAGCCGGAACTCGACTACTACCGCACGCTGTTCGCGCAGTGCAGCCGCGTGATGCTCGCGATGCGCGCGTTGCCGGTGCCGGTGATCGCGCGCGTGCACGGCATCGCGACCGCGGCGGGCTGCCAGCTCGTCGCCGCGTGCGACCTGGCGATTGCGGCCGATACCGCGCGTTTCGCGGTATCGGGCATCAACGTCGGGCTGTTCTGTTCGACGCCGGCCGTCGCGCTGAGCCGCAACGTCACGGCGAAGCGCGCGTTCGACATGCTCGTGTCCGGGCGCTTCGTCGATGCGGCGACAGCCGCCGCGTGGGGGCTCGTCAACGAGGCCGTGCCCGAGGACGCGCTCGACGCGGCCGTCGCGCGCAAGGTCGCGGAGATCGTCGCGAAGAGCCCGGCCGCGGTGCGCTACGGCAAGCAGATGTTCTACCGGCAGCGCGAGTTGCCGCTCGACGAAGCGTATGCGTATGCGGGCGACGTGATGGCGCGCAACATGATGGAAGAGGATGCGGGCGAAGGAATCGACGCGTTCCTCGAGAAGCGGAAGCCGACGTGGCGTTCGTAGCACGCGTTGGATGTATGCGTTGAGCGGAGCGGAAGGGCCGCAGCCAACGTGTGTTCTCCGGCTCGGGTTTTCATGCCTGCCGGAATGCAAACGGGCCGCCCGAGGCAGCCCGCAAGTGACGTGGCATCCGCTGCGACGCGGTAGTGCGCCGCAGCATCGACGTCGGTCAGCGCCCGTAGCTCCCCGTCCGCAGAGTCGGCTCCGGCTGCGCGGTCGACGCGCCGGGCGGCACGATCACGACCGGCACGCGGCGCGCGAGTGCGCACATCAGCTCGTAGCCGATCGTGCCGCTGGCTTCCGCGACGTCGTCCACCTTCACGTGGTCGCCCCACAGCTCGACGCTCGACCCGATGCCCGCGTTCGGGCACGGCGTCAGGTCGACGGTCAGCATGTCCATCGACACGCGGCCGACGACGCGCGTCAGCACGCCGTCCACCGCGATCGGCGTGCCGGTCGGCGCGTGGCGCGGATAGCCGTCCGCATAGCCGCACGCGACCACGCCGATCCGCATCGGCCGGTCGGCCGTGAAGCGGCGGCCGTAGCCGACGGTTTCGTCCGGCGACAGCGTCTGCACGCCGATGATCCTGCTCGTCAGCGTCATCGCGGCCATTAGCGGGGTGTCGGCGATATGCCGCGACGCACCGGTCGGCGACGCACCGTACAGGATCGTGCCGGGCCGGACCCAGTCGCGGTGCGCGCGCGGATGCCACAGCACGGCCGCCGAATTCGACACCGAGCGCTCGCCCGGAATCCCCGCCGTGGTCGCGTCGAACTGATCGAGTTGCCAGTCGACTTCGCCTTCGTCCGCGTTCGCGAAATGCATCATCAGCGTGATCCTGCCGATCGACGGTGCGCTCGCCGCGCGTTCCCATGCGGCGCGGAACGCGGCGGGCCGGTAGCCGAGCCGGTTCATCCCGGAATTCATCTTGAGCTGGATGTCGATCGGCTGCTGCGGCTTCGCGGCGATCAGCAGGTCGAGCTGCTCGTCGCAGTGCACGGCCACCGTCAGCCGGTGGCGATCGGCCAGCTCGACGTCGGCCGGCTCGAAGATCCCTTCGAGCAGCAGCACGGGCTTGTCCCAGCCGAGTTCGCGAACGCGCACGGCTTCGTCGAGGTCGAGCAGCGCGATGCCGTCGGCGGCCGCGAGGCCCGGGTAGATCCGCTCGATGCCGTGGCCGTAGGCGTTGGCCTTGATCACGGCCCACACGCGCGATAACGCGGCGGTGCGGCGGATGAAGTCGAGGTTGTGGCGGATGGCGTCGGGGCGGATATGGGCGACGATGGGACGGGGCATGGCGATGGCTCGGGTCGGATGTCGTTCGGCGCGCGGGCGGCGCGCCCGGATCGGCAGGCTGAGGCGGTTACGCGTCAAGCCAGTGTCAAGCGCTATCTTATTGGTGTTCGACCAGTTTTAATTAACGTATTTGTCGATGATTTGGTGGAATTTTTGGTGGCGGACCCGTGCTCGCCACGGCCGTCGGCGGTACGTGCAGCCGAGTCTCCCGTCTAGAAAACCGGTGCGCGAACAGCACCGCGAATGCTAAGCTCTCGGCGATCTTGTCATTGAATAATGTAATCATAAAGGAGGAGACTTTGATGACGACGTCCCAGCTGTGCCTGTTCATCGTGGCGCTGTTGCCGTTCCCGCTGACGTTCCTGGCCAAGGCCCGCAAGGGCTACGACAACCGTACGCCGCGCGAGTACCTGGCGAAACTCGAAGGCTGGCGCGCGCGGGCGCAGGCCGCGCACCAGAATGCGTGGGAAGCGCTCGCGCTGTTCACGGCCGCATTGGTCGTCGCATGGCACAACGGCGCGAATGCGCACCACGTCGACCAGCTCGCGATGGGCTTCGTCGCGACCCGCGTCGTCTATATGCTGATGTACCTGCTGAACTGGGCGTCGCTGCGTTCGCTCGTGTGGTTCGGCGGGATGGTGTGCGTCGTCGCGCTGTTCTTCGCCGCGCCGTGATGGGCCGCTGAGCAGGCGAGGCCGGCTATGCTTGCCGGCCCTACACGCCGCCCCTACGCGCCGCCAGCGCCCCGCGCGTGACTGTCGTTGGATGCGGGCGCAACGATCTTGGCGACGAACGGCGGCGCGTCCGCTTCGCGGCGCAGGAACGCGATCAACGGATCGAGCAGCCGGTGCCGCGTCGACGGATGGCGGCGCAGCACGAAGCGCCATGACGCGTCGCGTTGGAGGCCCGGCACCAGCGGCACCAGGCGCCCGCTGCGCAGTTCGGGCTCGATGAGCGGCACGCGGCCGAGCGCGATGCCCGCGCCGCCCACCGCCGCCCCGATCACCTGGCTGAAACTGCTGTAGCGGACGATCTTCGTTTCGAAATCGTCCGGCAAGCCGAACTCCGATGCCCAGTTGCGCCAGTCGATCTCGGGGCTGTTTTCGTGCATCTCCTGCAGCAGCCGCGAGCGGCACACGTATCCCGATGCGTACGGATACAGCTCGGGGCTGCATACCGGAAACACGGTCTCGCGGATCAGCACGTCGTCGTCGCCCCTCAGCCGGTGCGCGGGCACGTGCACGATCGCCAGGTCGATGCCGCTGCGCGCGAAATCGGGTTCGTCTTCGAGCACGACGGCATGCACGGGCGTTTCGGGATGAAGCGACGAGAATTCCGCGAGACGGCGCGCGAGCCACATCGACGAAAACGGCGCGTTGGCGGAAACGGTGAGCCGTTGCGCGGTGCCGCGAATCTCGGCGCAGGCGTCGGTCAGGCGCGACAGCGCGTCGCTGACGGCCGGCAGCAGGCGCGCGCCTGGCGGCGTGAGGCTGATGCCGCCGAGCCCCGTGCTGCGTTCGAGCAACCGCGCGCCGAGCGATTCCTCGAGCGCGCGGATCTGATGGCTGACCGCGCTCGTCGATACGTTCAGTTCGGCCGCTGCGCGCGCGAACCCGCCGAGGCGGACAGCCGCCTCGAAAGCACGCAGTGCGCTAAGGGGAGGAAGGTGCGACATGCGAGGTATTGTAGTTGACTCAACACCCGTTGAAAAATCATCTTTTGCCGCGCGCGGGCCGCGCGGGTAGCCTCGATCCGGTCAAGAAAAACCGCACCGAAACACCGACTGGAGGGCTTCATGTATTTCGACCGACGACTATGGGCAATGATGGCGGGACTACGCGGGCGGGTGGCCGCCGCCGTCGCGCTCGGGCTGCTCGCGATGGGTGTCGGCATCCTCCGTTTCGTGTTCCTCGGCCGCGTGCTGGCGCTGGTCTTTTCCGGTGCGCCGGTGCGCAGCATCGCCGAAGCCGTCGTTGCAACGGCGGCCTGCGTGTTGCTGCGCGCGTGGCTCGACCATCGCCGCACGGTGCTCGCGCAGCATACGGCGGGCCGCGTGCAGGCCACGCTGCGCGCGCGGCTGTTCGACCGGATCGCCGCACTCGGCCCCGCATGGTTCAGCGGCGAACGCACCGGCGGCGTGATGCTGGCCGTCGTCGACGGCGTCGAGCAACTGCAGACCTTCTTCGGCGTCTACCTGCCGCAACTCGTGATCGCCGCGTGCGCACCGGTGATGATCTTCGCGGTGCTCGCGTGGTGGGACGTGCCGACGGCCGCGATCCTGCTGGTTGCTGCACTCGTCACGCTCGCGCTGCCGCAGCTCGTGCATCGCGCCGACCGGCGCGCGGCGCTCGCACGCTCGGCCGCCTTCAAGGCATTCGGCGAGGAGTTTCTCGATGCGGTGCAGGGCCTGCCGACGCTGAAGGCGTTCGGGCAGAGCACCGCGTTCGGCGCGAAGCTGGCCGCGAAGGCGCGCGCGCTGTCGGACAGCACGTTCTGGGTGCTCGCGCTCGGCCTGCTGACGCGGCTCTTCACCGATCTCGGCACCGGCCTCGGCGCGGCCGCGGCAATCGCGGTCGGCGCGTGGCGCGTGCGGCACGGCGACATGAGCCTCGAGGCGCTGCTGATCGTGCTGATGGCCGGCAGCGAAATCTTCCGGCCGCTGCGCGACCTGCGCGCGGCGCTGCACCAGGGGATGATCGGCCAGTCGGCGGCGAATGCGATCCACGCGCTGCTCGACGCGGGCAGCCACGCGCCGGCCGCCGCCGCGCCGCGCGTGACGGGCCTGCGGCCGGAGATCGCGTTCGACGGCGTCAGCTTCGCGTATCCGGGGCGCCGCGCGGACGCGCATGCGGCGCTGAGCTTCTCGGTTCGCGAAGGCGAGACGGTGGCGATCGTCGGCCCGAGCGGCGCGGGCAAGTCGACCATCGTGCGCCTGCTGCTGCGCCAGCACGACGCGCAGGGCGGCGCGATCCGCATCGGCGGCCACGACGTGCGCGCGCTCGATGCCGACCAGGTGCGCGAGATGATCGCGGTCGTCGCGCAGGATGCGACGCTGTTCGACGGCAGCGTCGCCGACAACCTGCGGCTCGGCCGCCCCGACGCGAGCGACGCCGACATGATCGCGGCCGCGCGCGCCGCCAACGCGCACGATTTCATCTCGGCGCTGCCCGACGGTTACGCGACGCGCATCGGCGAACGCGGGCTCATGCTGTCGGGCGGCCAGCGCCAGCGCATCGCGATTGCCCGCGCGCTGCTGCGCGATGCGCCGATCCTGCTGCTCGACGAGGCGCTGTCGTCGGTCGACGCGGAGAACGAAGCGCTGATCCAGCAGGCGCTCGACCGGCTCACACGCGGGCGGACGACGCTCGTACTCGCGCACCGGTTGTCCAGCGTGATCGGCGCCGACCGCATCCTGGTGCTCGACCAGGGGCAGGTGGTCGACGAAGGGACGCACGCGGCACTGATCGCGCGCGACGGCCCGTATCGCCGGCTGATGGGGCCGCAACTGGAAGCGGTCGCCGAATCGGTCGGCGCGGCGACGACGGCCGGCGCCACTGCGCGTGCGTCGTCGGGCCCGCAGGTGCGGCCGCTGAACGACGACGCGGCGACGATCGGCTGGCCGGAAACGTTGGGCACGCTGCTGCGCTTCGTGCGTCCGTGGACGGGCAAGGTCGCGCTGACCGTGCTGTTCGGGATCGGCCGCGTGCTCGCGTTCATCGGCGTCGGCGTGATCGGCGCGCTGGTGGTCGGCGCGGTGTCGGCCGGCCACGCGAGCACCTCGCTCGTCGCGGCGCTGCTCGTGATCGCGCCGGTGGCGGCCGTGCTGCACTGGCTCGAGTCGTGGCTCGCGCACGACATGGCGTACCGGCTGCTCGCGGAAATGCGCATCGCGCTGTTCGCGACGCTCGAACGCCTCGCGCCGGCCGGGCTGCTGCGCCGCCGTTCCGGCGATCTCGTCGCGCTCGCGACGCAGGACGTGGAGACGGTCGAGTATTTCTATGCGCACACGCTGGCGCCCGCGTTCGTCGCGGTGCTCGTGCCGGCCGGCGTGCTGGTGCTGCTCGCGTCGGTCGCGTGGCCGCTCGCGCTCGTGCTGCTGCCGTTCCTGCTGTGGGCCGGGCTGGCGCCCGTGCTGGCCCGCCGCGACGTCGACCGGCTCGGCACCGGCGCGCGCGAAGCGCTCGGCCAGCTCGGCGCGCACCTGACCGAAACGATCCAGGGGCTCGCGGAGCTGACCGCGTTCCAGGCGATCGCGCGCCGGCGCGAAGCGTTCGTGGCGGAGGTCGATGCGTATCGCAAGCAACGCGCGAAGCTGCTCGACGACCTGTCGACGCAAAGCGCCGCGCTGGAAATCGCGAGCGGGCTCGGCGGGCTGGCCGTTGCGGCGCTCGGTGCGCTGCTGTGTGCGCGCGGCTGGTTTCCGCGCGAGTCGTTGCCGCTGCTGGTGCTGGTCGCGGTGGCCGCCTTCATGCCGGTTGCCGAGATCGGCCAGGTCGCGCGCCAGCTCGCCGACACGATCGCGTCGACGCGACGGTTGCGTGCGCTCGAGAAAGAACCCGTGACCGTGACGGACGGCACGCAGCCGATGCCCGGTAATCCGGCGGTGCGGTTCGACGCGGCGTCGTTCACGTATCCGGGGCGCAGCGTGCCCGCGATCGATCGCGTGAGCTTCGAGGTGCCGCCCGGCAGCACGGTCGCGCTGGTCGGCGCGTCGGGCGCCGGCAAGTCGACGGTCGCGAGCCTGCTGCTGCGCTTCTGGGATCCGCAGCAGGGCAGCGTGACGCTCGGCGGCGTCGACCTGCGCGACCTGCGGCTCGACGACCTGCGGCAGCACATCGCGCTCGTTGCGCAGGATACCTACCTGTTCAACGACACGCTCGAAGCGAACATCCGGCTCGCCGCGAGCGACGCGTCCGACGCGGACGTGCAGCGTGCGATCGATCACGCGGCGCTCGGCGAATTCGTCGCGCGGCTGCCGGACGGGCTCGCGACGCGCGTCGGCGAGCGCGGCGTGCAACTGTCGGGCGGCCAGCGCCAGCGTGTGGCGATCGCGCGCGCATTCCTGAAGGATGCGCCGGTGCTGATCCTCGACGAGGCGACGTCGCACCTGGACACGATCAGCGAGCAGCAGATCCGTGCGGCGCTGGAAGACCTGATGACGCAGCGAACGTCGATCATCATCGCGCACCGGCTGTCGACCGTGCGCAATGCCGACCTGATCCTCGTGATCGAGCAGGGCAGCGTCGTCGAGGCCGGAAGCCATGCGGAACTGCTGGCGCGGCAGGGCGCGTATGCGCGGCTCGTGTCGCATCAGGCGAGCTGGGTCGCGGCGTGATTGACGCTGTATCGGCGCGTCGCCGGCCGGCGTTTCCATGCGAATCCCGCACCGTTCGTTGAGCCGCGCCGGCGTTTGCCGGCTTCGCGGGCACGGCCACCCCGGCACGCCGCTGCGTTGAATCGCTGACGGTCCGCACGAACGAGCGGGTGGACCGCGGCGAATGCGCTCGCGGTTGCGCCGTCGTCATCCCGCCGCACCTGTTGCGCGGGATGGCAAACCTGCCGGCCCGCACCAAGCGCCGCCATCCTCTCTCCACGTCCAGCCCTCCGCCCGCGCGGCGCGACCCGGCCCGGGCGCTCCGCCCAGGCCATCTCCCCCGTTTCCTCCGATCAATCCGGCCCGCGCGCCCCGGGTTTGCCTCGATGAAATTCCCCGTTGCGCACTTTTTTGTTGTCGTAGTATCGCCGTTGACAACACATGTTGCACTAATGTCTAATTCGACATCGCATGTTGCGGTGCTGCTTGATGTCGTCGTTCCCGCCGGCCGGCTGGCCGGCTACATCGCTCAATCATGCGGAGAGAAACCATGAGTCGCCGTTCCTTCCTGAAAGCCGTCGCGGTCGTTGCCGCGCTCGGCGCAAGCCTCGCGCACGCGGATACCAAGACGCTCGTCGTCGGCACCGATACGTCGTTCATGCCGTTCGAGTTCAAGCAGGGCGACAAGTACGTCGGCTTCGATCTCGACCTGTGGGCGGAGATCGCGAAGGACCAGGGCTGGAAATACACGATCCAGCCGATGGATTTCGCGGGCCTGATCCCGGCGCTGCAGACGCAGAACATCGACGTCGCGCTGTCGGGGATGACGATCAAGGAAGAGCGCAAGAAGGCGATCGACTTCTCCGCGCCGTACTACGACAGCGGCCTCGCGGCGATGGTGCAGACCGGCAACACGACGATCAAGTCGATCGACGACCTGAACGGCAAGGTGATCGCCGCGAAGACGGGCACCGCGACGATCGACTGGATCAAGGCGCACCTGAAGCCGAAGGAGATCCGCCAGTTCCCGAACATCGACCAGGCCTACCTCGCGCTTGAAGCCGGCCGTGTCGATGCGGCGATGCACGACACGCCGAACGTGCTGTTCTTCGTGAACAACGAAGGCAAGGGCAAGGTGCAGGTCGCGGGCCAGCCGGTCAGCGGCGACAAGTACGGGATGGGTTTCCCGAAGGGCAGCCCGCTCGTGCCGAAGGTCAACGCGTCGCTCGTGAAGATCAAGGCCGACGGCCGCTACGCGCAGATCTACAAGAAGTGGTTCGGTGCCGAGCCGCCGAAGATGTGAGCGTGACGGCGCAACAGCGCGCGGCCATGCGGCCGCGCCGGTCTTGAATCGAACGGGGAGCGACAAGTGAATTTCGATTGGTCGGCGATCTGGGCGGCGTTGCCGGACCTGATGGACGGGGTCCGGTTGACGGTGTTCATCGCATTATTCGGGCTGGTGGGCGGTTTCATCGTCGGGATGGTCGCGGGCATGTTCCGCGCATACGGACCGAAGGCGATGAACGTGCTCGTACAGGTCTACATTGAATTGATTCGCGGCACGCCGATCGTCGTGCAGGTGATGTTCCTGTATTTCGCGCTGCCGTTGCTCGCGCACATCCGGATCGACGGCCTGACGGCCGCGATCATCGCGATCACGGTGAATTCCGGCGCGTATCTCGCGGAAGTGGTGCGCGGCGCGCTGCTGTCGATCCCGAAGGGGCTGACGGAAGCGGGGCTCGCGATGGGCTTGTCGATGCCGCGCGTGCTGCTGAAGGTGGTCGGGCCGCTGGCGTTCCGGCGGCTGATTCCGCCGCTCGGCAACCAGTGCATCGTGAGCCTGAAGGACACGTCGCTGTTCATCGTGATCGGCGTCGGCGAACTGACGCGCAAGGGGCAGGAAATCATCGCGGGCAACTTCCAGGCGGTCGAGATCTGGAGCGCGGTGGCTGTGATCTACTTGATTCTTACCGGCGCGATGACGCTGACGCTTCGGCTCGTCGAAAAGAGGATGCGCATCCTATGAGCATGATCGAATTCCAGAACGTGTCGAAGAGCTTCGGCCACGTGCCGGTGCTGAAGCATATCGACCTGAAGATCGACGCGGGCGAGGTGGTCGTCGTGATCGGCCCGTCGGGCTCGGGCAAATCGACGATGCTGCGCTGTATCAACGCGCTCGAGAAAATCACCGGCGGCGAGCTGCTGGTCGACGGCCAGAGCGTGCGCGGCAACGCGACGACGATCCGCAACATCCGGCTCGAAGCCGGCATGGTGTTCCAGCAGTTCAACCTGTTTCCGCAAATGACCGCGCTCGAGAACGTGATGTTCGGGCCGATCCAGGTGCGCGGCGCATCGCGCGCCGAAGCACGCGACCAGGCGATGGCGCTGCTCGACAAGGTCGGCCTCGAATCGCGCGCGAATCACTACCCGTCCGAGCTGTCGGGCGGCCAGCAGCAGCGCGTCGCGATCGCGCGCGCGCTTGCGATCCGGCCGCGGCTGATGCTGTTCGACGAGCCGACGTCGGCGCTCGATCCGGAATTGCGCCACGAAGTGCTGAAAGTGATGCAGGATCTTGCTACCGAAGGGATGACGATGATCGTCGTCACGCACGAGATCGGCTTCGCGAAGCGGGTCGGCACGCGCCTGCTGTTCATGGATCAGGGCGGCATCGCCGAGGACGGTCATCCGGTCGACCTGATCGACCGGCCGCCGACGCCGCGCCTGAAGGAATTCCTGAAACACGTGTCCTGAACGAAACCGAATCATTTGACATGCCGCTTTCCCTTTCTCCCGTCATCGCCGGCGCGCCGTTCGACATCGGCGTGCGCCTCGGCGAGCTCGCCCGTCCCGTGTTCGATGCGTACATGCAGCAGAGCAGCGCGTGGCAGGCCGTGCGCCGCTGGCGCGGCCATCCGTTCGTCGGCGCGTTGCGGCAGGCGGCGCTGGCCGCGTATCCCGATCTCGTCGCGGAACTGGACGGGATCGCGGCGGGCATCGGCTGGCCGGCCGAGGACATCTTTTTGTGGAACTGCCGCGGCGAACTGATCCACAACGCGCCGGACGGCTGCACGACGCTCGCCGCGCGCGGCGCGGACGGCACGCGCTGGATCGCGCACAACGAGGACGGCGATCCGTTCCTGCGCGAGCGCTGCCTGCTCGTCGACGTGCAGCCGGAGGGCAAGCCGGGCTTCATCAGTTTCTACTACCCCGGTTCGCTGCCGGGCCATACGTTTGCCGCGAACCGCGCGGGCATCGCGCAGGCGATCAACAACCTGCGGATCCGCACGCCGGCAGCGGGCGTGCCGCGAATGATCCTCGCGCGCGCCGTGCTCGACGCGACGTCGCTCGACGCGGCGGCCGACGTGCTGCGCCTGCATGCACGCGCGAGCGGCTTTCATCACACGCTCGGCGCGACCGGCGATGCACGGCTGCTGAGCATCGAAGCGAGCGCCGCGCGCTGTTCGGCGATCGACGTCGCACGGCTCGCCGGCCATGCGAACCATCTCGTGCATCCCGGCTGCGAAGCAGAAGCGCAGATCGTCACGCAATCGTCGGCCGATCGCCAGCGGCGCGTCGATGCGCTGACGCCGGGTATCGACGCGATCGACGAAGCGGCGCTGCTGCGCGTGCTCGGCGATCGCGCGCCGGAAGGGCTGCCGATCTACCGCGACGACCCGGCCGACCCCGACGACGAGAACACGCTCGCGACCGCGGTGTTCGCGATCGGCGCGTCGGCGATCGATTTCACCATTCACCAGCACGGCACGCAGCGCTTCGCGACGCGCATCGTGCCGTCCGGGCGCGCGCACGGCGCGTCCTGATCCATGAGGCACCGCATGACGACCGTTTTCCATCGCACCCCGCGCGCCACCTTGCCCGTCGCCGTCGCTGGCGACGGCATCGAGATCATCGACTCGACCGGCAAACGCTATATCGACGCATGCGGCGGCGCGGCCGTCTCGTGTCTCGGCCACAGCAACCAGCGCGTGATCGACGCGATCAAGCGGCAGGCGCAGCAACTGCCGTACGCGCATACGTCGTTCTTCACGACCGACGTGGCCGAGGAACTGGCCGACCGGCTCGTCGACGGCGCGCCGGCCGGCCTCGAACACGTGTATTTCGTGTCGGGCGGCTCCGAGGCGATCGAGGCCGCGCTGAAGCTCGCGCGCCAGTATTTCGTCGAGAAGGGCGAGCCGCAGCGCCGCCATTTCATCGCGCGACGCCAGAGCTATCACGGCAACACGCTCGGCGCGCTCGCGATCGGCGGCAACGCGTGGCGGCGCGAGCCGTTCCTGCCGCTGCTGATCGAAGCGCATCACGTGAGCCCGTGTTATGCGTACCGCGACCAGCAGGCAGGGGAAGCCGACGAAGCGTATGCGCAGCGCCTGGCGGACGAGCTCGAACAGAAGATCGTCGAACTCGGCGCAGAAAACGTCGCGGCGTTCGTCGCGGAAACGGTGGTGGGCGCAACGGCCGGCGCGGTGCCGCCGGTGCGCACGTACCTGAAGAAGATTCGTGCGGTGTGCGACAAGTACGGTGTACTGCTGATCCTCGACGAGATCATGTCGGGGATGGGGCGCACGGGCTACCTGTACGCGTGCGATGAAGACGGCGTCGCGCCCGACCTGCTGACGATCGCGAAAGGGCTCGGCGCGGGCTACCAGCCGATCGGCGCGACGCTCGTCAGCGACCGCATCTACCGGACGATCGTCGACGGGTCGGGCTTCTTCCAGCACGGCCATACGTACCTCGGCCACGCGACCGCATGCGCAGCCGCACTCGAAGTGCAGCGCGTGATCGCCGAAGAGAAGCTGCTCGACAACGTGAAGGCGCGCGGCGAGCAGTTGCGCGCATCGCTCCGCGAGCACTACGGCGCGCATCCGCATGTCGGCGACGTGCGCGGCCGCGGGCTGTTCGTCGGCGTCGAGCTCGTGCGCGATCGCGACAGCAAGGCGACGTTCGATCCGGCGCTGAAGCTGCACGCGGCAGTCAAGCGCGAAGCGATGCAGCGCGGCCTGATGGTGTATCCGATGGGCGGGACGATCGACGGCGTCCACGGCGATCACATCCTGATCGCGCCGCCGTTCGTCTGCACCGCGCAGCAGATCGATACGATCGTCGAGCGGCTGTCGGGCGCGATCGACGCGGCGCTCGCCGCGGCCGGCGCGTGACGGCATCGATGCACTGAACCCTTACCGGAATCACCATGACAGACAGACTGCCGCCGTTCGATCCCGAATCGGCCACCGACGCCCAGAAGGCCGTGCTGGCCGACATTCTCAGCGGCCCGCGCGGCAATTTGAACGGGCCGTTTCTCGGCTGGATCGCCAGCCCCGAGGTGGCCCAGCACGCGCAGAAGCTCGGCGCGTTCTGCCGCTATCGCACGGGCCTGCCGCTGCGGCTGTCGGAGCTCGCGATTCTCGTGACGGCCGCGCGCTGGCGCTCGCAGGCCGAGTGGCACATCCACCATCCGATCGCGCTCGACGCGGGTGTACCGGCCGCGACCGCCGACGCGATCCGGCGGGGCATCGAACCTGCATTCGAGTCGGATGACGACGCGTTGATCCATGCGTTCGCGAGCGAGCTGTACGACACGCGGCGCGTCAGCGACGCGACGTTCGCGCGCGCGCAAGCGCGCTTCGGCCACGAAACCGTCGTGAATCTCGTTGCGCTGCTCGGCTATTACGCGCTCGTCGCGATGACGTTGAACACGTTCGGCATGCGTGCGGAAGGGCAAACCGATTTGCCGTTTCCGGAGTAATGGTCGTGCAAATGATCGTGCATTGATCGTGCCGGAACAGCGGCGCGATACGTCTGACGATCGCGCCGCCGGCATCAATGCAACCAAATGTATTCATGCGGGATCAACGGCCGATGGCCGCGTATGATGGCTTGTTCACGTCGACATGATCGGTGAACAAGCATGACGAGTACCCGCAAGACCTTGATGATTGCCGGTGGGCTCCTGGTAGCCGCTGCCGGCACTGCCTACGTGATGCTGCTGCGCGCGGACCACCGTGCGATCGAAGATTCGGGCATCGGCGATTCGTCCGCGCCGGTTGCCACGGCGCCCGTGAACAACGATCACGCGGTGCAGGGCGCTATCGCGCCGCCGGCACCGGCTGCCGCGACGGCAGCCCACGCCGATACGGCGCAGAAACAGGCAGCTGTTCCGCCGCCGCCACCCGCACCGGCGCAGAAACAGGTGGCTGTTCCGCCACCATCCGCACCGGCGCCCGCGCCGGCAGCACCCGCGCGCGTCAGCGCCGCACCTGCATCTGTCCCCGCCGTTCCGGTTGTCAGCGAGAAAGCGCAGCCGGTGACGAAGCCGAGCGCACCGCCGCCGAAGGTCAACGTCGTGACGGTTGATGCGCAGGATTCGACCCCGCCGGCCGCACAACCGGCACAGCCGGCACAGCCGGCCCCGCCGTCGCAGGCCACGCAACGCGCACCGCGCAAGCGCGACGGCCTCGAACGCCACGCGGCCGCAGCACCTTCAGCAACGAAATCCGAAACGGCGGAGACGGCCGCGCTCGTCAAGGAATCGGCGAAGCTCGACCCGTCGTTGCCGCCGCCGCCGATGTCGTCGATGTCGGCGGGTTCCGGTTCGGCTCGGCAGGGCGGTTCGTCGTCGGGCTCGAACCCGGTTGCCGCCGCGATGACCGAGCAACTGGTCAGGCAGTCGAGCAGTATCAAGGCGTCGCCGTCGGCGAATGGCGATTCGCCTGCGACCAAGTGAGCCGCGCGATTCGAGCGTGTATTTTTTGCGAAGATGATCGGGTTTCCTGCATTTGATTGACGCGCCCATTGCCCGGCAGTCGCAGGCGGTTTGACCTGTCCTGCGCAGGTACGCATCCTTGCGGTTTCCGATTCCTTACCTTAAAGTAAGGAAATCTGAATCGGAGGCGCTATGGCATCGGCAACCGTGACATCGAAGGGGCAGGTCACCATACCCGTGGACGTGAGAACCCGCCTGGGTCTTGCGACCGGGGATCGAATCGAGTTCATTCTCAACGAAAAGACCGGGCGGTACGAAGTCGTTCCCGCCACGGGTTCGATTACTTCTCTCAAAGGCATCATTCGCAAGCCGGCAAAACCCGTGTCGATCGAAGACATGAATGCTGCGATCGCGGAGCGGGGAGCGTCGGCGCGATGATCGGTCTCGACACGAATGTGCTCGTGAGATATCTCGTGCAGGATGACCCGGTCCAATCGAAGAAGGCGACCCGGCTGGTCGAATCGCTGACTGCCGAGCATCCCGGCTATATCACGCAGGTTGCGTTGGTCGAGGTCGTTTGGGTGCTTGCGCGGGCCTACGGTTCGGACCGCGACGAGATCGCGCAGGTGATCGAGGCGCTATTGCGAACGAAGGAACTGGTGGTCGAAGCCGCGGAAACGGTCTGGAAGGCATTGCGTGTGTATTCCGGCTCGTCCGCGGATTTCTCCGATTGTCTGATCGAACGGACGTGCCATGAGGCGCAATGCCAATACACGATGACGTTTGACGCGAAAGCGGCCAAGGTTGCCGGGATGCGACTCGTCAGTTAAGGACAATTCGCTATTTTTCTGCGCCTCCAGGCGTCGACACAAAAAAAGGACCCCGCACGCCGACCAAAGCATGCGGGGCCAAGAGAGACAAACCGTTGCGACGATGCGCTGAGGTGCGTTAAGCGGCGACCGCTTCTTCGGCCTGCGGCTGAGCCGCTGCTGCCGGCGTCACGTCCTGCCGGATCAGGTGGTCGAACGCGCCGAGCGATGCCTTCGCGCCTTCACCCACCGCGATCACGATCTGCTTGAACGGCACCGTCGTCACGTCGCCGGCCGCGAACACGCCGGGCACCGACGTCGCGCCGCGTGCATCGACGACGATCTCGCCGTGCTTCGACAGTTCGACCGTGCCTTTCAGCCATTCGGTGTTCGGCACGAGGCCGATCTGCACGAACACGCCTTCGAGATCGATGCGCTGCGTTTCGCCCGAGCGCAGGTCCTTGTAGACGAGCCCATTCAGCTTGCTGCCGTCGCCGGTCAGCTCGATTGTCTGCGCCTGCGTGACGATCGTCACGTTCGGCAGGCTGCGCAGCTTGCGCTGCAGCACTTCGTCCGCGCGCAGTTGCGCGCCGTATTCGATCAGCGTGACTTCCTTCACGATGCCGGCGAGGTCGATCGCGGCCTCGACGCCCGAGTTGCCGCCGCCGACCACCGCGACGCGCTTGCCCTTGAACAACGGGCCGTCGCAGTGCGGGCAGTAAGCGACACCGCGATTGCGGTATTCGCGCTCGCCCGGCACGTTGATTTCGCGCCAGCGCGCGCCGGTCGCGAGGATGATCGTCTTCGCCTTCAGCACCGCGCCGTTCGCGAGGCGGATCTGGTGCACGTCGCCCGGGATCAGCGCGTCGGCGCGCTGTACGTCCATGATGTCGACGTCGTATTGCTTCACGTGCTGCTCGAGCGCGGTCGCGAACTTGGGCCCTTCGGTTTCCTGCACCGACACGAAGTTCTCGATCGCCATCGTGTCGAGCACCTGGCCGCCGAAACGCTCGGCGACGACGCCCGTCGCGATGCCCTTGCGCGCCGAGTAGATTGCCGCGGCCGCGCCTGCCGGGCCGCCGCCGACGATCAGCGTGTCGAACACCGGCTTGTTCTCGAGCGACTTCGCGGCACGGGCGCTCGCGCCCGTATCGAGCTTCGCGAGGATTTCCTTCACGCTGCTGCGGCCCTGGCCGAACGATGCGCCGTTCAGGAACATCGTCGGCACGGCCATGATCTGGCGCGACTCGACTTCATTCTGGAACAGTGCGCCGTCGATCGCGACGTGGCGGATGCGCGGGTTGATCAGCGACATCACGTTCAGCGCCTGCACGACTTCCGGGCAGTTCTGGCACGACAGCGAAAAGTACGTCTCGAACGCGTAGTCGCCGTCGAGCGAGCGGATCTGTTCGATCACGTCGTCGTCGAGCTTGATCGGGTGGCCGCCCGTCTGCAGCAGCGCGAGCACGAGCGACGTGAATTCATGGCCCATCGGAATGCCGGCGAAGCGGATGCCGGACGGCTTGCCGGGCTCGCCGATCGAGAACGACGGCTTGCGCTCGGCGTCGTCGCGGCGTTCGGTCACGGTCACGCGATCCGTCAGCGACGCAATCTCGTTCAGCAGCGCATGCAGTTCCTGCGATTTCGCGCTGTCGTCGAGCGAGGCGACGAGTTCGATCGGGCGCGTGATCTTTTCGAGGTACGCTTTCAGTTGGTTCTTGAGATTGGCGTCGAGCATGGCGTTTCGGATTCCGTATTAATGATTATGGTCGGGCACGTCGTGCCGGAGGAGGGCGCGGGCCGCGCGATGCGGCGGCCCGTATTCGTGTGTCTCGCGCGCCTCGTGCGAGGCGCGCGGAGCGATCGTCAGATCTTGCCGATCAGGTCGAGCGACGGGGTCAGCGTTTCCGCACCCGGCGTCCACTTGGCCGGGCACACTTCACCCGGGTGCGCCGCGATGTATTGCGCAGCCTGCACCTTGCGCAGCAGTTCGCCTGCGTCGCGGCCGATGCCGTTGTCGTGGATTTCGCACAGCTTGATCTCGCCTTCCGGGTTGATCACGAACGTGCCGCGCAGCGCCATCCCTTCTTCCTCGATCAGCACGTCGAAGTTGCGCGACAGCGTGAGCGTCGGGTCGCCGATCATCGGGTACTTGATCTTGCCGATCGTGTCCGACGTGTCGTGCCATGCCTTGTGCGTGAAGTGCGTGTCGGTCGACACGCCGTAGATTTCGACACCCAGCTTCTGGAATTCCGCGTAACGGTCGGCGAGGTCGCCCAGCTCGGTCGGGCAGACGAACGTGAAGTCGGCCGGGTAGAACACGACGACGGACCACTTGCCCTTGAAGTTCTCTTCGGAGACGGGCACGAAATCGCCGTTGTGGTAAGCGGTTGCCTTGAACGGCTTGATTTGGGTGTTGATGATCGGCATGGGGTGGTTTCCTTTGCTTCAGTGGTGAGTGGAGTGTTGCCAGTATCCGGGTTCACCCTGATTTAGGGAAATTGCTTGTTTCAATCCAGGGCATCGAGAATTTCTATCTGCTTCCGGCCCTTGATTGGGTGGGGTGGGCGGAGGGCGCTTGAGACATTGCGCGTGCGGGCCGTGAGCCCGTTTGATGCGAGTGCGAGGGGGAGAGGGTGCGCAGCCGCGTGGATCGACGCCTTCAATCCGGATGCAAAGCGGCTCTGCGAGCGATTCGGTTACGCCGTGTTCGGGGAGCTGACCGGTTTTCCGGCGGGACGCTGCGCTACTTTTTGCAGAAGTGGTTCGGGGCGAATGCGTCGAGTTGACGCGTTTGCATTGCCGCCGCGCAGATAGGCTCAGACCTGATAGGGCACGCGAACGCCGGGTTCGGTGGCGGGAAAGTCTTTCGTGTTGCGCGACACGAGCAGCAGCCCGTTCACTTGCGCCGATGCCCAGACGATCGCGTCGGGCAGGCGTATGCGGCGTTCCTTGCGGATAGTCACGGCGCGATTCGCAATCGTGCTGTCGAGCGCGATGACATCGAATGACGAGAGCCATGCGCGAGTCGGGGCTTCGTCATGTGCGGACGTGCCGACCAGGACCTCCATCCACGAGATCGTGCTGATCGCACGATAGTGGTAGCGGGCCAACTCTACGCGTGCGGATTCCACGCCGCCCAGATAGTCGATCAGGATGTTGGTGTCGAAGAGAGCTTTTACCATTCCGAGCGCATTTCCTCCTGATACGCGAGCCCATCGACCGTGCGATCTTTCCAGAGACCGAATACGTCGTCGGCGAGCGGGCGCTTGTGCAGGGCAATGTAGGCATCAATCGCGTCGCGGATGATCGCGGCGCGGGGACGACGTTCAGTCTCGACGATGACGGCCAACTCGTCGAGCTGGCCATCCGACAGATCAACCAGAATCCGGCTCATGACAGCCTCCGATATATGATATGCATATCATATATACCAGATCGAGGGCATGCAAGACCCGGACTGGGTGCGGCGGGAGGCGCCTTCGCGTAAACCGTTGTCCGGCAAGGCGACAGGGCGCCTTCGCTCAAATCCCCGCCATCCTCCTCAACCACGCCGCCAGCCGCCGTGCCCCGTCCGGCATGTCCGCGTCCTCGCGCGTGCACAGGTAGTAATCGCGCCCGTCGTCGAGCGCGTGATCGAACAGCTGCACGAGTTCCCCGTTCGCCAGTTCGCGCTCGACCAGCGGCGCGCGCAGCAGCGCGGCGCCGAGATCCGCGCGTGCCGCGCTCAACGTCAACTGACCATCTTCGAACATCGGCCCGACCGCGTGCGACACATGCCGCACGCCGGCGCCCTGCAGCCAGTTGACCCACGTGCTGCGATCCTCGTCGTGCACGAGCGGCGCGCGCGCGAGATCGGCCGGCGTGCGGAACGGCCCGTGGCGCTTCAGGAACGACGGGCTGCACATCGGCACCATCGCGCCCGGCAGCAGCCGCTCGCAGCGGTAGCCGGGCCAGTCGCCGGTGCCGAAGCGGATCGACAGGTCCGACGCATCGCTTCGGTAGTTGCGGTGATGCGCATACAGCACGGTCACGTCGACATCCGTGTTGTCGGCCAGGAACGCGTGCAGCCGTGGAATGAACCAGCCAATGCCGAGCAACGGGATCAGGCTGACTGTGATCTGCCGCAGCGACGACCGGTCGCGCACGAAGCGCGTCGCGCTGCGCAGCACCGAGAACGCGGCGCTGATCGAGCGGTAGTAGTCGCGTCCTTCATCGGTGAGCGCGAGCAGCCGGCCCTCGCGCACCGTCAGTGGCGTCTGGATGAACGCTTCGAGCAGTTGCAGCTGATGGCTGACCGCCGATGGTGTGATGTCGAGTTCGCCCGCCGCCGCGGTGACCGACCCGAGACGAGCAAACGCTTCGAACGCACGCACCGCGCGCAACGGCGGATCGTGCGGCAATTGTTCGATATTTTTCATGTGTCGAATTTTATCGAAAAGTCGGGGTAGGCGACAACAAGGAAATATCTTGTGTTTACATGGTGTTGCGCTGATGTGTCGAGAACGGCATAAGCATCCAACAATTGAGTATTTGGGGTGTGAGTGATGAATATTTAATATTTTTCATGTTTTGATCCGATTCACCGATCCCCGCACATGAAAATCCCCTTCCTTCACGCCAGCCTCGTTTTCTCGGCGGCCGCCCTGGTCGCCTCCGTTCCCGCGTTCGCGCAATCCGCGCCGCAGACGATCTTGATCGGTCTCGCCGCGCCGCTCACCGGCCCGTCCGCGCGTATCGGCAAGGACCTGCAGAACGGCGCGCAACTCGCGATCGACGACGCGAATGCCAAGCATCCGACCATCGGCGGCAAGCCGGTCGTCTACAAGCTCGTCGCGGCCGACGACCAGTCCGATCCGCGCACGGCCGTCGCGGTCGCGCAGCAGCTCGTCGACCAGCACGTGATCGGCGTCGTCGGTCACTGGAACACGGGCTGCAGCGTGCCGGCGTCGCGCGTGTATCGCGATGCGGGCATTCCGCAGATCGCGCCGGCGTCCACCGGCCATCAATACACGCAGCAGGGCTACGCAACGGCGTTCCGCATCATGGGTCACGACGATGCGGGCGGCACCTTCACCGGCGCGTATGCGGTGAAGACGCTGAAGGCGAAGCGCGTCGCGGTGATCGACGATCGCACGTCGTTCGGCGCGGGGCTGGCCGACCAGTTCATCAAGGGCGTGCAGGCGAACGGCGGCGCGATCGTCGATCGCCAGTACGTGAACGACAAGACGACCGACTTCAGTGGCGTGCTGACCGCGATCAAGGGCAAGCGCGCGGATCTCGTGTTCTTCGGCGGCCTCGATGCACAGGCCGCGCCGATCGCGCGCCGGATGCGCCAGCTCGGCGTGAACGCGCCGCTGCTCGGCGCGGGCGGCTTCGTGAGCCAGACCTTCCTGTCGCTCGCGGGCAAGGACGGCGACGGCGTCACGGCGCTCGAACCGGGCCTGCCGCTCGAGCGGATGCCGGGCGGCAACGCGTTCGACACGCAATACCAGGCACGTTTCCGCGTACCGATCGAACTGCACGCGCCGTTCGCGTACGACGCGGCGGCCACGCTGATCGCGGCCGCGCAGAAGGCCGGCACGACGCAGCCGGCAAAGCTGGTCGCGGCGGTCCGTGCGATCGACCGGCCCGGCGTGACGGGCCGGATTGCGTTCGACGGCGAAGGCAACCTGAAGGATCCGGCCTTCACGATCTACCAGGTGCGCGGCGGCAAGTGGACCGTCGTCGACGTGCTCGGCGGCACGCGCACCGCGACCAAATAAACGACACGGACGATCCCCATGACCGAACCGACCCAGACATCCGCCGCCGCACCCGAGGACACGCGCCTCGGGATCCTCGCGCGGCGCCGCATCGAAGCGGAAATCATCAAGCCGATCTACGAGATCATGAAACGCGAGTTCGGCGCCGAGCGCGCGCAGGCCGTGATCGCGGAAGCCGTGCGCGGCGCAGCCGTCGACGCGGGCCGCACGTTCGCCGCGCAGGAGCCGGACGGCACGAGCGTGAAGTCGTTCATCGCGCTGCAGGTGCTGTGGGAGAAGGACGATGCGCTCGACGTCGAGGTGCGGCGTGCGGACGACGCGCACTACGACTACGACGTGCATCGCTGCAGCTACGCGGAGATGTATCACGCGATGGGGCTCGGCGAGATCGGCCACCTGCTGAGCTGCGCGCGCGACAGCTATTTCATCCAGGGTTATGCGCCGGGCATCGCGCTCACGCGTACGAGCACGATCATGCAGGGCGGCAAGCGCTGCGATTTCCGCTACGCGCTGCAGCGCGCGCCGGAGAACGGCGATGCGTGACGACAACGTGAGCGCGCCGCGCGTCGACAGCGACCGCCTGTGGGCGTCACTCGACCGGATGGCGCAGATCGGCGCGACGCCGAAGGGCGGCGTCTGCCGTCTCGCGCTGACCGATCTCGATCGCGAGTCGCGCGACCTGTTCGTGCAGTGGGCGCGCGACGCCGGTTGCACGGTGCGCGTGGACCGGATGGGCAACGTGTTCGCGCGCCGCGCGGGCCGCAATCCCGACGCCGCGCCGGTACTGACGGGATCGCACGCCGATTCGCAGCCGACGGGTGGCCGCTACGACGGCATCTACGGCGTGCTCGGCGGGCTCGAGGTCGTGCGCGCGCTGAACGACGCGGGCATCGAGACCGAACGCCCGATCGACGTCGTGATCTGGACCAACGAGGAAGGTTCGCGTTTCGCGCCGGCGATGATCTCGGCCGGCGTGTTCTCGGGCGTCTATACGCTCGAATACGGGCTGTCGCGTACCGACGGCGCAGGCAAGACGATCGGCGAGGAACTGGCGCGAATCGGCTACGCGGGCGCCGAGCCCGTCGGCGGTTATCCGGTGCATGCGGCGTACGAACTGCATATCGAGCAAGGCGCGATTCTCGAACGGGCCGGCAAGACGATCGGCGTCGTGACGGCCGGGCAGGGGCAGCGCTGGTATGAGGTGACGCTCACCGGTGTCGACGCGCACGCGGGCACGACACCGATGGAATTCCGTCGCGACGCGCTGGTCGGCGCCGCGCGGATGATCTCGTTCATCGACGCGCTCGGCCGCCGTTACGCGCCGTACGCGCGCGCGACGGTCGGGATGATCGACGCGCGGCCGAATTCGCGCAACACGGTGCCGGGCGGCTGTTTCTTCACGGTCGAATTCCGTCACCCCGACGATGCGGTGCTCGACGAACTGGACGCGGCGCTGCGCGCGGAACTCGCGCGCGTGGCGGAAGAGTCCGGCCTCGGCGCGCAGATCGAACAGATCTTCAAGTACCCGCCGATCCCGTTCGCGCCGCGCTGCATCGACGCGGTGCGTGACGCGGCCCGGGCGCTCGGGCTGTCGCACATGGATATCGTGTCCGGTGCGGGCCATGACGCGTGCTACGTTGCGCGCGTCGCGCCGGCCGGGATGATCTTCGTGCCGTGCGTCGACGGGCTGAGCCACAACGAAGCCGAAGCGATTACGCCGGAATGGGCGGCGGCGGGTGCCGACGTGTTGTTGCGTGCGGTATTGCAGAGCGCGGAGGAAGCCTGAGCGTGATATGTGCGGTCCGGCACGAGGGTGTTCGCCGGGCCGCGCCGATTCTGTCCCGATGATGCAAACGCGCGGTCCGCTTCAGGCAGGCGGCGCGTGCCGATCGATGTATCGCCGCATCACATGGAACGCGGTATCGGTGCGCCCCGGCATCGTCACCGGCGCGCCATCGGCTGCAAAGCCGAGCTTTTCGTAGAAGCGGTACGCTGATTCACGTGCCGTGCACCACACGAGCGCGGCACCGCGTTCCTCCGCGTGCCGCACGCACACCTGCACCAGCACGCGCCCGAAGCCCATGCCGCGCACGGCAGGGTCGACGGCCATTCCGCGAAGTCGCCACGCCGGCCGCGCACGGTCGTCGTCGCGCGGTTCCTCGCAGAGCGACGCGACCGCGACGATGCCCGACGGGTCGCATACACCGACGTGCAGCGTCGTCGGCGCATGGTCGCCGGGCAGTTCGCACGCGTTCAGATCGCCGTTCAGCAGGACCATCGCCCTGAGCGGGTGCGTCTGCGCGGCCTCGATCGATGCGATGGTGAACAGCGTGTCGCCTGACGTCATCAACGTTCCTTCTATTGTCCGGTCGCGCGTTACTTGTCCGCCTTGCGCCGCGCCATATACGCGAGATACGCGACGATCTGGTCGAGTTCCCGGTCGCTCAACTGATCGGGCGGAAACGCCGGCATGCTCCGGCCCGGCCAGTCGCGCACCGATGCCGGGTTGCGGATGTAGCGGCGCAGCGCGGCGGGCTGGAAGTAGTCGACCGGATTCATCGGTGCGTTCAGGTCGGGGCCGGCATGGCTGCTGCCCGCGCCGTCGACGCGGTGGCACGCGAGGCATTGCGTGACGAACAGGTGCTGGCCCGCGCGGGCCGGATCGTTTTCGGGCAGCGCGGGATCGACGGCGAGCGACGGCCAGCGCGCGACCGGCGACGATTCGATCGTGACGCGCACGATCTGGTACGGCCACTGCTCGCCGCGCACGGACGACGCATCCGGCCCGAGCCACACGAGATAGAACGGCCCGGCGCTGACCTGCTTGCCGGGCAGCTTCGGCCATGGATGGGCCGAATCCTCGATCGCGAGCCATGCGACGGCGCCAGCCGGCGCGCGGCGGCGCACGAGATCCAGCGGCAGTTGCGCGGCGAAGCCGTCGGACGCGCGCGTTTCGAGCACGCCGTCGGCCGGCAGCGGCGTGTCGCCGAGCAGTGCGGCGAACGGCACGGCGCGGAATGTCATCGGCCGGCCGTATGCGATGTCGTGCGGCACGTGGATCTCCGTCGCATCGGGGCGCGCGAGCAGCGTCTGCCGCGTGAGGGCGCGGGCCGTGCCGTCGGTCTCGAGCTCGAGCGTGGACTGGGCCGACGCGCGTTGTCCGATCAGGCAAACCGTCAGCAGCACAAGCGAAAACCACTGGCGCTTCAGCATTCGTTCTCCGGGAAAGGGCGTTGCGGCGGCGGCAGGACGCGGAAGCCGCGGCCGATGGAAGGAATCGGGCGACAGTCTATCCGGTACGCGCGGCGCTGGCGACTTCGGCGCGGGGAAGGTGGGGCGGGCACGATAGGACAGGCCCGCGACAGCGGGTCCGGCTACCAGGCCGCCAATTTGGTGTTGCGTTGTCGTCGCGCGGTTCAGGCAGGGAGAAAACGAAGGGCAGCGTGTCGAACACGCGGATTGCCGGCGTTCACGACATCCCCGTTACCGGGGCGTCGTCAACGACTCGTACACGGCATTTCGTTCTTCGGCAGCGGCGTGTCCTGCTGCGGCTCGAAATCGGCTTCGCGCGCGCCCGACGGCGTCAGCGACACGAAATGCATCACAGCGCCTTGCGCCGGGAAACCGGCAATGCCCGTCGTGCCCCACGGAATCGGCGAACGTTGCGCACCGCTCACTGAAATCTCCGCCGGCGCAAGCGCCAGCGTCAGCAGCCGCCCGTCGCGGGTCGGCACATACGCATGCGTGCCGGAAACGCCGATGCCGGATTCGCGCACCGACGCCGGCAGGCAGTCGAGCGTCGCCGTGCGGCGGCCATCCGGGGCAATCAGCATCGCGACGCCGCGATCGTTCGCGGTCGTCGTGACGACGATGAAGCGGTCGATCGCCGGCACGTAGGCCGACGCGTACACGTAGTACCGGATCGCGTCGTTCAGCGCCCCGAGCTTGTCCAGCTTCGCCGTGACCGGATCGAACATCGCGTATTCGAGCATCGCGTCCGTACTGCCTGCGATGAATTTCTGCCAGACGAGCAGCGCGTTGCGCGGCGAGCCTGCGATCACGGGCCACCATTCGCGGCGGTGCGGCGCGACCGCGACGTGGTTCAGTACGTGCCCGGTCGCGTCGTAGGTTTTCAGGTAGACGCCGTTGCCGGTGCCGAGGTTGCCGACGCCGCCGCCGTCGATCCAGTCGGCGGAATAGAACACGACGAAGCGTTCGCCGACCGTCGCGACATGCCCCGAGTGGCCGCCCGATTCGACGTCGTTCGGGTAGGGCTTGACGGGCTTCAGGTCGCGGCGGTAGACGCCGTAGCGCTGGCTGACTTCCTGCGGCGCGTTCCAGCCGTCCTCGAACGTGACGAAGATGTTGCCGCGCGCGTCCTGCGCGATCGACACGGGCTCCTGCGCCTCGGGGCGGCTGATGAACGGCCGGACGTGCAGCAGGTGCGGCTTGCCGGGCAGCCATTCGCCGACGTACACGTCGTGCGGCCAGTTGCCGTTGCGCATCGCGCCGCGCGGCACGACGCCGGAGCTGCTGAAGAATACCCAGCGTTTGCCGTTGCCCGCGTCGGCCACGCCGATGCCGTGCATGAAGCGCCGCGGGTCGCCGGTGTCCTGCGGCGCTGCCGAAGCCCGAACCGCGACCGTATGCACCGCCGGTTCGACGGCGCGAGCCGACGGCGGCGCCGCGACGATGCAACACGCGCCGCAGAGCGCAGCCGCGACGCGCCGTGTCACGGTCTGCGCCAGGCGCCTTCGCTCCGTCATTCGACGGTCACCGATTTCGCGAGGTTGCGCGGCTTGTCGACGTCGGCGCCGCGCGCGCAGCCGACGTGATACGCGAGCAACTGCAGCGGGACCACGTTGACGATCGGCGACAGCAGGTCGCCCGATTCGCGCACGCGGATCAGGTGCGTATCGCGGTCGGCGTCGATCTCGAGCTGGTTGCCGGCGAGCACGTAGAGCCGCCCGCCGCGCGCGCGCACCTCGGCCATGTTGGACTTCAGCTTCTGGAACAGGCGGTCGTCCGGCGCGATCGTGACGACCGGCATCGCGCTCGTGACGAGCGCGAGCGGCCCATGCTTCAGCTCGCCGGCCGCATAACCTTCCGCGTGGATGTACGACACCTCCTTGAGCTTCAGCGCGCCTTCCATCGCGATCGGGAAATGAATGCCGCGCCCGAGGAACAGCGCGTTCTCGGTGCGCGCGAACTTCGCGGCCCAGCCCATGATCTGCGTTTCCAGCGCGAGCGCGTGGCCGATGCGCTCGGGCAGCGCATGCAGCTGCTTCAGGTGCGTCGCGACCTGTGCGGCGTCGAGCCGGCCGCGCAACTGCGCGAGCGTCAGCGTCAGCACGAACAGCGCGACGAGCTGCGTCGTGAACGCCTTGGTCGACGCGACGCCGAGCTCGATGCCGGCCCGCGTCAGGAACCGCAGCGGCGCGTTGCGCGCGATCGTGCTGGTCGCGACGTTGCAGATCGCTATCGACAGTTCCTGGCCCATCTCGCGCGCACGCTCGATCGCGCCGATCGTGTCGGCCGTCTCGCCCGACTGCGAGATGCCGACGACGAGCGTGCGCGGATCGGCCACGGTGTCGCGGTAGCGGTATTCGCTGGCGATCTCGACCTGCGCCGGCACGCCCGCGATGCTTTCGAGCCAGTATTTCGCGGTCAGGCCCGCGTAGTAGCTGGTGCCGCAGCCGAGCAGCAGCACGCTCCGAACGCGCGACAGCAGCGCTCGCGTGCTGTCGCTCGCGTCGAACAGCGCCGGTGAAATCGTGTCGATGCCGTCGAGCGTGCTGGCGATCGCCTTCGGTTGCTCGAAGATCTCCTTCTGCATGAAGTGCTGGTACGGGCCGAGCGCGGCGTCGCCGTCGCGCGCCTTCACCTGGCACAGCGGGCGTTGCGCTTCGTGCCCGCCCGAGTCGACCACTGCGATGCGCTCCGGCGTGATCAGCGCGACGTCGCCGTCCTCCAGGTAGATGAAACGGTCGGTCAGGTCGCCGAGCGCCGCGCAGTCCGACGCGAGGTAGTTCTGTTCGGCGCCGATGCCGATCACGAGCGGCGAGCCGGCGCGCGCGGCGACGAGGCGCTGCGGCTCGCGCGCGCTCAGGACCGCGATCGCGTACGCACCGTGCAGCCGCTTGACGGCGTGCATGACGGCGTCGAACAGGTCGTCGCGATAGATGCTGTGGATCAGGTGTGCGATCACCTCGGTGTCGGTTTCGCCGCGAAACGCGTAGCCGCGCTGCCGCAGCTCGGCGCGCAGCGCGTCGTGGTTCTCGATGATGCCGTTGTGCACGACCGCGATCATGTCGCCCGACATGATCGGATGCGCGTTCATCTCGGACGGCGCACCGTGCGTCGCCCAGCGCGTATGCGCGATGCAGGTCTGCGCTTCGAGGCCGAGCGTCAGCACACGATCCTGCAGGTCCGTGACGCGCCGCAGCGTGCGTTCGCTGAGCAGGCGTCCGCCGTCCTGCACGGCGATGCCGCACGAATCGTAGCCGCGATACTCGAGCCGGCTCAGCGCATTGACCAGTTGCGGCACCTGATTGTTCAGGCCGCTTGCTCCGACGATTCCGCACATGATTCACCTCGTCCACAAGAAGTTGCCGGCCTGCCGGCGATGCACGGCAGCGCGGCGTCAGGAGCGGCGCCGCGCCGCACGGATGGCGTCCCGTGCGCGGCGGCGCATCTCCGCTGATCTACTCGCGGGGCGGCGGCCCCGCATGGGCAACCCATTCGATGCCGGAAATCGATCCGTTCGCGTCGTGCGACGCGACGAGAATGCGCGTCGTGCGCCGCGCGCCGCGCCGGCGGGCGCCGGCCAGCGCGGTCGGCGGCACCGCGCGCACCTGCGCGCTGGCCGAGCGCCGCAGCATCTTCGACACGCGCAGCCGGTACGCGAGCGGATGCACGACGCGCCCCGCGATCAGCCACGTGACCGTCGTGCCCGCGATGATCGCGATGCAGGTCGCGTAGAACACCATCTGTTCGATCGGCATCTCGGCCTGGTTGAACGGCAGCAGGTAGCGGTACGTGTAGATGCAGATCGATGCCCACACGGCGCCCACCAGCGCGGGCCGCACGAGGCGGAACCAGACGACCATCACGAGCCCGACGATGCGGCCGCGCTCGGCGATCATTTCGCGCGGCGTGCGCAGGGAAAGGTCAATAATCGGTGCGTTCTTCATGTTGAATGCCTCGGTCGGGGCTGACCCATACGGCCCGCTTGCCGCGGCCCCGCAGCACGATGGCGGGCAGGGCGACGACGGTGGTGATCATGCTGATCAGCCAGAAGGCCACGGGATACCAGACGGTGTCCAGGAAATACATCAGGAGTTTTTCGTCGTAACGACGATCGATCATGCTGCCGACGATCAGTTGCAGGATGCAGGTTGCGACCAGCAGCATCCCGTGCCAGTGCGGCACGACCGATACGTGCCAGCTCTGCGGCAAAGGATGGAACACGTCGACGAGCGCGAGCAGCAGGATGAACGACATCGAGTAGGCCCACGCGATGCCGATCAGGTACTCGATGAACAGCGGCCACATCATCATCTGTGTCGGCCGCGCGAGCGTGCCCGCATACTTCATCAGCACCTGGATGCCGCCTTTCGCCCAGCGCAACCGCTGCCGGTACAGTCCCTTCAGCGTTTCGGGCATCAGGATCCAGCTCAGCGCATGCGGCTCGTACACGACGCGCCAGTCGCGGCACTGCAGCTTCCAGCTGATGTCGATGTCCTCGGTCAGCATGTCCGAGCTCCAGTAGCCGACGTCGGCGAGCGCGGTCTTGCGGAACATCGTGATCACGCCCGACACCGTGAAGATGCGGCCATAGACCTGCTGCGTGCGCTTGATCAGCCCGACGATCGACGAGAATTCGCCGACCTGCATGCGGCCGAGCAGCGACGTGCGCGTGCGGATGCGCGGGTTGCCGGTCACGGCGCCGACGCCCGGGTCGGTCAGGAAGTGCTCGAGCATCCAGCCGATCGCGTCGTGCGCGAGCAGCGAATCGCCGTCGATGCACAGCAGGTATTCCGCGTTCGACACGGCCGCCGCGGTCGTGAGCCCGACCGCCTTGCCTTCGTTGCGCGCGTGATGGATCACGAGCAGCCGCGGGATCTCCACGGCCAGTTCGTTGAGGATCTCGCCGGTGCGATCCTTGCTGCCGTCGTTGACCGCGATGATGTCGTAGTTCGGGTACTGCATCGCGTTCAGGTGGCCGATCACGCTGCGCGCGTTCGCGGCTTCGTTGAAGCAGGGCACGACGATCGAGATCTTCGGGATGCCGCTCGACGCGATCGTCCGCGTCGACAGCACGCGGCCCTCTTCGAGCAGGAAGTAGTGCACGACGCCGCCGATCATCCACAGATACGACATGAAGAACGGGTAGTAGAAGACGAAATCCTGCAGGCGCTGGATGATGCCGTGGGTCGTCATGGTGTTTTCGTCCCCTGCGAATGCTGTCTCTGCATCAGCGCGTTGATCGACGTCGGATCGAGGCGCGACTTCAGCGACATCACGTCGCGCATCGTGTCGAGATCCGGCTGGTTGTTCAGGAAGTTGTCCGGGTAGTAGCCGAAGTTCACCGCGCCCTTGCTGCGCAGCCGCCGCATCTGCGCGATCAGCGCGTTGCCGCCGATGTCCTTGCGTGCGCGCCAGTCGTACGACTGCAGTTCGAACACGGTGCGCGCGAGGCCGCGCTGTTTCGCGCGCACGGCGTCGACGAGCCGGTCCATCCAGCGCTCGGGGTCCGGCGCCTGTTCCATGTACGGCATCGCCATCAGCGCGACGAAGTCGTAGGTGGCGAGGAAGTCGTCGTAGTTCTGCGCGAACCACGCTTCGGACTCGGGTTGCAGTACCGGCAGCGCGAAGATGTTGCGCGCGGTCAGCACGTCGCCCGCGTTCTGGTTCGCGAGCACGATCTGTTCGAGCTGGCGCGTCAGGTCGATCAGGTAGCGCGTCTTCTGCCGCGTCCAGCGGCTCATCAGGTCCGGCGTCGCGCGGATCTTGCCGATGTCGGCCGGCAGCCCCCACTGCGAATACGTGCTCAGCGCGTGCCGGCCGGCATCCTCGTAATCGTCGAGCACGGCGTCGTCGCTGAACAGGATGCCGCTGAACGACGCGTACTTGCCGAGATCCTCGTAGATCTGCTGGATCATCAGCCGCGCCTGCGGGTCGAACGGGCTCAGGCGGTACAGGCGCGAGCCGTTTTCGCGCGCAGGCGCGCCGCCGTACGCGCTGACGGCTTCGAGCCCGCGATGCTTGTCGGACGGCGGGCGGAACGCGAGCACCGGCATCCATGCGTAGACCTGAACGTTCGAGCGCGTGTTGAGCTGCCACGCGGCGCGAGAGAACAGGTCGGCGCGCATCGGCAGGTGCCGGTTCGGGAAGTACAGCGATTCCGCGACGCCCGTGCCCTTCGGATCGGCGAACGCCTGCAGGTACACCGATCTCGGCTGCATCCGGTAGATGCGCTCGACGAGCTTGCCGAGATTCGTTTCCTGCCGCGCCGGATCGGGATCGTAGACCTGGTCGAGATCGACCTGCACGACACGCTCGGGGACATCGACGTCGCCGCGGTTGGTCGCCGGCTCGCGCATCGACCGCTCGAACCCGCCGATGTCGACGTCGTACATCATCAGGATCCGCCTCAGCCGGTCGAGCGGCACGTCCGGCGTATTCGGGCCGGCGTCGAGGCTGAACTGGATGTCCATGCCGAGCGACGTCGAGATCTTGCGCACGGGCTGGTTCTCAGCGCCGTATGGCCAGACCATCGAGCGTGCGACGATGCCGGTGCGTTCGCGAATCTGCCGCACGCATGTCTGCAGGTCGTTGTGCACGCGGGCTTCGAACTCGGCGTCGGTTTCATAGCGTTTCTCGCTTTCGAGGTACAGGTGCGACGTGGTGGCCGGCAACTCGTTGCCCTGCGGATTCGCGACCGCGCCGTGGTGGAGGTTGTGCGTGTGGCACGCGAGCTCGACGAGGTTCGACTGGCCGACCTTCTGCACCTCGTCCCACGACATGAAGTAGTCGCGCGGCATCTCGATCCTGTCGCTGATCCTGATCGGCGCATCCGGCGGCGCGTCGATCCACGCGGTGACGATGCCCATCACGGCCGGATACTTGAAGCGTTCGAGCAGCGGCAGGACTTTCGTGTAGTGGCTGCGGTAGCCGTCGTCGAACGTGAGCAGCACCGCGCGCGGCGGCAGCGGCTTGCCGCCGTGCCGCGACGCCTCGATTTGCCTGACCGTGATGGTGTGGTAGTTGTTGGTCTGCAGCCACGAGAAGATGGCCGTCAGCGTGCCGGTGTCGACCGCGTACGGATCGACCATCGTCGACGTGGCGAACGACGACAGCAGGTTGTCGCGCACGTCGTGCAGGCAGATCACGCGGAACGTCTTGCCGTCGACCGGATCGGACGGCGGCAGCAGGTCGATCATCCGCGCGTTCGTCACGCCGGGGAACAACGAACAGGCCGCAAACGTGCCGAGGCATCCGCACATGAAGGTCCGTCTGGATTGCATCCCGATCTCCTTGCTAGAACGGCAGGTTGACCGACAGGAAGCCGGTTTCGGAGCGCTCGCGCTGGCCGTCGTACGCATGGCTGGCGACTTCGACGCCGTAGGTCAGCGTGATGTCGTGCTTGAACGTCCATGCATGCTCGAGGCGGGCGCTCCACAGCGGGCTGGTGCCGAAGCCGCGCTCGTTGTACACGCCGCCGGACGCCGACAGGCGCTGCTGCAACGACATGTCGCCCTTCTTCCACAGCGTCAACTGGTGCATGACGGTCGCCGCGGCCGCGTAGTCGCGGCCCGGGCTGAAGTAGGGCGCGTTCTGCCGCGTGTTGCTGTCGGTGCCGAGATTCAGCGACACGTTGACGAGCTGGTTCGCGGACGTGTACACGCGCTGCGTGCCGGTCGCGGAAATTTCCTGGTGCAGGTTCGCATCGCTGTAGCGGCTCACGCCGTAGCTCAGCTTGACTTCGCGGCGGTCGTTCTGCCGATACACGACCTCGACGTTCGCGGAGCGGCCCCAGATGTGCGCGACATACGCCTTCCACGGCAGCGTGTTGTCGTTGGAGTCGAGCGCGCCGCTGACCGTCCAGTAGTCGTTGAGGTTGTACGTGATCGAGCCGCGGCCGCCGGTTCGCCCGTCGGTGCCGAGCGAGCGCGTGACTTCGCCCAGGATCGTGAGCGGCCCGTGCCGGTAGTCGCCGCCGACACCCGTGCGCGTGCGGCTGATGCTGCCGGCGTCGGTTTGCGCATGGCCGAAGAACGTGTGGGAAAACACGCGCCAGTTGTCGCCGAACGGTTGCGAATACACGTAACTGTCCGACGAGAAGCTGTTGTCGGCCAGCGCGCTGTTGCCGTGTTCGTAGCTCAGGTCGGTCGTGAACACGGGGCTGCGGTACGCGTTGTAGTCGCGCTTGAACGCGCGCACCGCGCCGCTGTCGGGGAACGTGTTGTCGAGGGTCTGGTCGACGCTTTTCGCGGTCGCGAAGTCGTCGGCCGTCAGCGATGCGCGGCCGAGCCCGGCAAGCATTTCCACGCTGTCCGGGTGGTCGGTCAGCGACGCGCGATACATCGCGATCGCCTGGCGCGGATGCGACTGGCCCGACACGGCGTCGGCGTGCGCGGCGCGGACTTCCGCATTGAACGGCACTTCCTTCTCGAGTTTTTCCAGCGCGGCGATCCCTTCCTCCACCCGGCCGGTATAGATCAGGTATTGCGCCTGCAGCCGGTAGTAGCGCAGGTAGTCGTCGCTTTCCGGCCCCCACGTCCGCACCTGGTCGGCCGGCGGCAGCGATTTGCCCATGTCGTCGAGCGCCTGCTTCGCGTCGGCCGCGCGTCCCTGGTCGACGTACGACCAGAACAGGCCCTCGCGCAACTCGATCGGGCGCGTGCGCGGGCCGTACTGGAAGCCGCGCGTCGCACGGTCCGTCGTCGACGCGGTTGCCTGCTTCAGCGCGCGCTGGTACACGGCGTTGGCCTTGCCCGGTTCGCTCAGGTACAGGTACGCGTCGCCGACGGCCGCCAGCGCGTCGATCGAGATTTCCGCGTCCGGCGGAATCGTCTCGAACGTCGCGACGGCCTTCCTCATGTCGCCGCGCGCCGCGTAGGCGACCGTCCGGTCGCCGGCGAGCGCCGTCCTGACCTGCGAATACTCGGGCGTGACCGGCATCCGCTTGTCGAGGTCGTCCGCCGCGCGCAATGCGTTGTCGAGCCCGTCGAAGCGGTCGGCGCTCGTCATCGAGCGCGACTTGTCGCGTCCGCCGCGCACCTGCTGGCGAATCGACAGTTCCTCGAGCTGCGCGAGATCGACGGCGGAAAAGACGTCGGGGCGCGCCTTCGCTTCCTCCAGCGCCTTGACCGCGCCGCCGCTCGATGCGAGCCCGAACACGTCGTTGCGGACGGTGGCCGGATCGGCGGTACGGAGGTCGGGCATCTGCGCGTTCGGCGTTTCCGCGTCGGGTATCCGGGCGCCTGGCGGTTGGGTACCGGGCGTTTGGGCACCGGGCGCCTGCGCATCCGGCGTTGGCGTACGCGGCATCGGCGGGCTCTGTGTTTGAGCAGCGGGGGGCGGCGTACCCGGCGGCGGGCTTTGCGTTTGAGCGGCGGGTGCCGCGGCATTCGGCATCGGGGTGCTCGACGCCTGCGCGATCAGCGTCGGCGCATTCGGCGGTTGCGCGTCCGGCGTCAGCGAACCCCGTATCGGCACGTCCGGCGGCTTCGGATCCGGCGCATCGTGGGTGCCGGCGATTTCACCGGCGCTGCCCGATTCCGTATCGCCGTCGGCGGAGAAGCAAGGGCCGGACGCGACGAGCAGCAACACCAGCGGCGCATGCAGGAGGATCCGCCGGTTGGACGGAGCGACGGTGGTGCAGTGTTGTTTCCGATTGTTGTCCACGGTGTTTCCTCACTATGAAACGGTCGCATCGGTTGCACACCCGACGCTGCCCGCCGCCGCTCGTCGCGCGGCCGGGCAGCGGGCCCGGCCATGCGGAACCGGCTCACAGGCGATTGCGGACCGCTTGACCAAGCAACGCGCGCGATTCGCTGTTCTTCGGGTCGATCGCGAGCGCCCGGCTCGCGTTTTGCTCCACACAGTTCCATTCGTCGATCTGCGCGCACCAGCGTGCCTTTGCCAGTGCGCGGGCGCCTTCCAGTTCCGCGTGCGTGACGCTTGCCGTCTGCATGTGCGCCGGGTCGGTGCCGTACGAGTGCGGCTTCGGCGCGAGGTCCATGCGCTTTCTCGTGCCCGCCAGCGTCTCGGTTCGCGGCGCGCGATGCGCAGCGACGGACCGTGTGCCGGCACGGTCGAGGACCGACCCGGCATGCGTCTGGGCCGCGAGTGTCATGGGAGGTGCGTGCGACGGTAGCCGGCGTTTCGCGGCGGCACGGTGCGCTGCCCGCGGCGCGGCTTCCGGTTCGGCCGCGAGCGCGACGGGCGGCACTGCCGGCACCTCGGCCGCTGTGGACTTGGGCGGTGCCGGCGGCACGGCCTGTGCGATCGTCGGCGCCGGCCCGGGGGCGGCCGATGCTCCGGACACGCCGGACACGCCGGACGCGCCGGACGCGCCGGTTGCGCGGGACGTCGCGGCCACGATCGCGTTGCGGTACTTCCCGACGGCGGTTGCGACCGCGCCGGAGAAGTCGTGCGTCACGCTCGCATGGCCGAGCGCCGTGTCCCGCTCGGTATAGGCGAAGAGGCCGAAGATCGTGGCGAACGCGACGAAGCTGAGCGCGGCATTCTTGCCAGGACCCCAGGAGGGTTTCGGCTGGCGGGCAGGCGAGTCGTCCGGTCGTTCTGCGCGAGTCATTCAATGCTCCTTGATTCGAGACGCTGCGGTGAATGACACAATCGGAGCGGGTTCAGGCGGCGTTCACCATCGCAACTGCGTGGTGAGCACGCCCGTTTCGACGATCGCGAACTGCGTGGCCCCCTGATAGGTCCCTTCGACCCGGTAGCTCGCATCGGGCACGCTGAACAGGCAGCGCGACCCCGATGCATTGAATTCGACGAGCACGCGGCCATGTCGCCGCAGGCGCACCTGCACGTTGGAAAGCGGTTGCCCGGTCTGGGCCGAAGCGAACGACACGCCCAGGTTGTACGGACGGCCGTCGGGGGGAAGCGGTGCGGTCCCGTCGATCCGCGCGTCGCCGCAGATATACGAAATCACGTAGCGGCCTGTGCCCGGACCGGATGCGGGTGCCTGGGCCATCGCATTGAGGCAGAGCGTTGAGATGACGACGCTCAGGAAAGGGAAAGCATGCTGTCGAAACGAGGAAGACATTGCAACCTCCCGTCCGGAATCAATGGCAACGCATTTAATCCGATTCAAGTTTCCAGCGTTCTTTTTGCGACACGCTATTGATACACGATGGTTTTTGAATCGACAACCACGTGTGGTTGAAATGGGACGGCGGTGAAATATCCTATTTAAATAGGATAACGACGGATTCGTCTGACTCGCTTACCGCTGAAGAAAGTCGATATTGCTGGATATGATCATTGCTTTTCGGTAGCGATGATCGAGCACGCTTTGAATCACATCGGAGGTATCGACATTCGTGCCGAAAAATAACGACTGATAAAAGGAATTATTGCGGCTGTGTTCGATGCGAATCGATTGGGGTCCGGATACAGGGTGCGAGATTTAAAATGGGGTGCGACGTTTTTGATATTGTCGGTTGTTACAGATAAATGGAAAATTTTATTTTGTTCTGTAACGGCGTATTTCTGCCGAGAAAATCAGACGGATTATTCAGGCATGCGGCGGCGGTAATAAAAAACCTGATCCCGAAGCGCAAACGTTTGCGTTTTCTTTAATGTCGATTACGGGCCGGGTTCGGTGATTTCACTTGCCGCGCACGATCGTCGATTGCTGTCGGGGCGAGTTCGATACGAAGCCGTGCGACGAGGATGCATGCGGAAGACGGATTGCCCGGGGCTGACTGCACTGCACCCGCACCCGCACCCGCACCCGCACCCGCACCCGCACCGTGGACGAACACGACGCGAGCGCGACTGTCAGCGGCTGCCGCCCGCGCTTCGCCGCGCGATGCGCATGGCCGGTGCGGCCGACGGCTCGGCGCCGCTCGCACCTTCGACCGCCGTGCGCGGCCGGTTCATGATGTAGGTCCACAACTGCTCGGCCGCGAGCCCGCGCTTGCGTGCCGATCGATACAGGCGGATTTCGAGTTCGGTGATCCAGTCCCCGGAACCGGCGCACACGAGCGTGCCTTCCGCGAGCTCTTTCGCGACGCAGCTTTCCGGCAGCCAGCCGATCCCGTGCCCGGCCACGACCATGCCCTTCAGCGCCTCGGACATGTGCGTCTCGAAGCACCGGTGCAGCGCATACGGCTCGGTCGCATTCAGCAGCAGCATCTCGACGATGTTCCCGAGAAACGCGCCCGACGAATACGCGAGCAGCGGCAGCGGGGCATCGGGCGTGCCCGGCAGCTGGAACACGGGCTTGCCGCGCGCGTCGGGCGTCGACACCGGCAGGATCCGCTCGACGCCGAGGTTGACGAACGGGAAGTGGTTCGGGTCCAGCACGATCGGCAACTGCGGATGGTGATAGCCGAGCAGCAGGTCGCATTCGCCTTCGACGAGCTGCTGCACGCCTTCCGGCACGTTCACCGCGTTGACGCGCGCGGTCACGTGGCCGACCTCGCCGTTGAGCTGCTTGAGCCATTCGGGGAACAGCGTGAAGACGAGCGTATGCGCGACGGCGAAGCGTACGACCTGGTCGCTGGCCGCGAACTGGTCGTAGCCGTTCACGAGATTGCGCGCCGCATACATGCTGCGCAGGATGTCGGCGGCCAGGCCGCGGAACATCTGGCCGGCCGGCGTCAGCGTGATCGGGTTGATGCTCCGGTCGACCAGCTTCGCGTCCATCCAGGTTTCGAGCGCGGCGATTCGTCTGCTGAATGCCGACTGCGTCAGGTGCCGGTTACGCGCGGCCCGGGAAAAGCTCTTGGTATCCGCAAGGCTCAGGAAATCTTCCAGCCACTTTGCTTCCATTTCGATCTTCGCTTTTTATAGTCGGGCGCCTGAAAGGCGGCGCCGCTTCGCTGCACCAACTTTCTAGACTACCGCGCCTCGAGCCGGTTGGCCCGATGTTTTTTTTCGATGGGTGTCAGTCGAAATATGCATGGGCATTGTCGGCGGGATTACGGCTACATAGCGTTGAGGTGCCGGACCCGGCTAACCGGTTAGTTCATCGCGTCGAACTGCCGGGGCGCCGCAGACGGTACTTCCCCAGGGCCCGGCACGCGCGGTGTGCGTGCCGGCCCGCCTTTTCCTCCCTCCGCTCCGGCGGTCCGGCGCTTCAGGCGGGCCGTTTTTTGTGCAGTGCAGATTGCACATTCGTGACACGCGGGAGAACTATGTTCGTTAGACGCAGCGCAGCATCGTGCGCGATCGCGGCGCATCGATGCCGCCATCGGCGTCGCGCGCCGCACCGTAATGGTGCGGCATGCCGCGCGGGCATGCCCGGCGCGGCGCAAAAAGGGGGGTATCGCAAGGCACGGTCCTTGCAGAGTAGTCGTTACGCCGGTCCGGCATGCGCAATGCCGGGGAAAACGATCGATGGAGAAAAGATCGATGAAGCCATTCGATGAAATGCTGCAATCCGGCGACATGGTAAGGGCGCCTTACGCGCGCCTGAAGCAATGGCTCGACACGCAGAATCCCGCGAGCCTCGCCCAGAAAGCCCACGACGCGGAGGGCGTGTTCCGCAAGACGGGCATCACGTTCGCCGTCTACGGCGACGCGGAGGCCGCCGAGCGGCTGATTCCGTTCGATATCGTCCCGCGCATCATCTCGGGTCCGGAATGGAGCCGGCTGTCGCTCGGCATCGAGCAGCGCGTGATGGCGCTCAACGCGTTCCTCGACGACATCTACCACCGCCAGGAGATCGTGCGCGCGGGCATCGTGCCGAAGCACCTGATCGCGCACAACGAAGCGTTCATCCCGGAGATGATCGATTTCCGGCCGCCCGGCAACGTTTACACGCACATCATCGGCGTCGACATCGTGCGCACCGGCGAGAACGAGTTCTACGTGCTGGAGGACAACGCGCGCACGCCGTCCGGCGTGTCGTACATGCTGGAAAACCGCGAGACGATGATGCAGCTCTTCCCCGAGCTGTTCCAGCAGGTGAAGGTGCGCCCGGTCGAAACCTATCCGCAGATGCTGCGCCAGTCGCTCGCGGCCGTGTGCCCGCCGGGCGGCAACGCGGACAACCCGACCATCGCCGTGCTGACGCCCGGCATCCACAATTCCGCGTACTACGAACATTCGTTCCTCGCCGACCAGATGGGCGTGCACCTCGTCGAGGGCAGCGACCTGCAGGTGATCGACGGCCGCGTCGCGATGCGCACGACCGAAGGCTTCCAGCCGATCGACGTGCTGTACCGGCGCGTCGACGATGCCTTCCTCGATCCGCTCACGTTCCGCCCCGATTCGGTGCTCGGCGTCGCGGGGATCATGGATGTCTATCGCGCGGGCAACATCACGATCGCGAACGCGCCCGGCACCGGCATTGCCGACGACAAGGCGATCTACTCGTACATGCCGGAGATCGTCGAGTTCTACACTGGCCGCAAGGCGCTGCTGGAGAACGTGCCGACCTGGCGCTGCGGCGATGCGGACAGCCTGAAATACGTGCTCGAGCATCTGGACGAACTGGTCGTGAAGGAAGTGCACGGCTCGGGCGGCTACGGGATGCTCGTCGGGCCGTGCGCGTCGAAGGCCGAGATCGAGGCGTTTTCCGCGAAGCTGCGCGCGCGGCCCGCGAACTACATCGCGCAACCCACGCTGGCGTTGTCCACGACGCCGATCCTGACCGAAGCCGGCCTTGCGCCGCGCCACGTCGACCTGCGGCCGTTCGTGCTGGTGTCGGACCGGATCCGCATCACGCCGGGCGGGCTCACGCGCGTCGCGCTGAAGGAGGGCTCGCTCGTCGTCAACTCGAGCCAGGGCGGCGGCACCAAGGACACGTGGGTGCTGGCCGACTGAGCCGGGCACGACCGCGCGCGCCGGAGCCGGCGCGCGAACCGAACGAAGACGGAGTGGACACGAGATGCTTCTGGGACGAACTGCAAGCGGTCTCTTCTGGATGTACCGCTATATCGAGCGCGCGGAGAACATCGCGCGCATCGTCGATGCCGGGCTGCGGATGGCGCTCACGCGCACGGCCGACGCGCCGGCCGAATGGTCGTCGGTGCTCGTCAGCTCGGGCGCCGACGAAGGCTACCGGCAGAAATACGACGCGTACGCGGCCGATACCGTGACCGACTACCTGCTGCGCGACCGCGACAACCCGTCGAGCGTGCTCTCGTGCATCGAGGCCGCGCGCTCGAACGCGCGGATGGTGCGCACGGCGCTCACGCGCGAGGCGTGGGAGAGCGTGAACGGCGCGTGGCTCGCGCTGCGCCGCGCGCTCGCTCGGCCGGTGCCGGAAAGCGAGCTGCCGGCGGTGCTCGACGAGGTGAAGCGCGAAACCGCGCTGATCCTCGGCAGCTTCTACAGCACGATGCTGCGCAACGAGATCTTCGATTTCGCGCAGATCGGCGCATTCATCGAGCGCGCGGACAACACCGCGCGGATCATCGACGTGAAATACCACCTGCTGCTGCCGTCGGTGTCGCACGTCGGCACGATCCTCGACAACTACCAGTGGGAGACGATCCTGCGCTGCGTGGCCGCGCACCGTTCGTACCGCTGGGTGTACGACGTGCAGTACAAGCCGATGAACATCGCCGACTACCTGATCCTGAACGGCCGCATGCCGCGTTCGCTGCGTTATTGCTACGGGCGCGTCGTGTCGAGCCTGAACCTGCTCGCGAAGGATTACGGCGTGACACACCCGTGTCACGACACGGCCACGAAGATTCTGCAGATGCTGTCCGATACCTCGGTCGAGCGGATCTTCAAGAGCGGCCTGCACGAATTCCTGACCGACTTCATCGGCCGCAACAACAGCCTCGGGCTCGAAATCGCCCAGGCCTACAACTTCGACTGAGACTTGCCATGCGACTCGCCATCCGACACATCTCGCGTTATCAGTTCGACGATCAAGCCACCCACGCGCTGCAACGGCTGCGGCTGCGCCCGCAGTCCGGGCCCGGGCAGACGGTGCGCGCGTGGCAGGTCACGATCGACGGCGTCGAGCCGACGCTGTCGTACGCCGACGGGCTCGGCAACCGGATCGACCTCGTGCGTCACGACCGCGGCGCGAAGGCCGAGATCGTCGTCGTCGCGGCCGGCGTCGTCGAGACGCAGGACCGCGCGGGCATTCTCGGCAATCCCGAAGGTTATGCGCCGCCGTGGATCTTCGAGCGCGAGACCACGCTCACGAAGGCGGGCGATACCGTGCGCGCGCTCGCGCAGGCGCTGCCGATCGAGCCGCGCGGCCTCGACGCATTGCACTGGCTGATGACGGAGGTGCACGGCCGCATCGCGTACGCGCCGAACCTGGCCGCCGACGCGCCCGTCGATGCGGAAACCGCGCTGCAAAGCGGCGAGGGGACGAGCCGCGACCATGCGCACGCGTTCATCGCGGCCGCGCGTGTGCTGAAGATACCCGCGCGCTATATCTCGGGCTACGTGCTCGCCGACAGCGCGATGCAGCGCATCGCCGATGCGAAGCAGAACGCGGGCGACGACGAAGAGGAGGAAGCGGTCGCGTTGCAGAGCGGCGAGGGCATGCAGCAGGCGCTCGGCGTGTCGCGTGCCTCACAGTCGCAATCGCAGTCGCAGTCTCAGGGGCAGTCGCAGGCGGCGCTCGGCGCGCAGCCGCAAGCCGCCGCACTGATGCAGCAGCCGGCCGGCCATGCATGGGCCGAGGCCTATGTCGAAGGGCTCGGCTGGGTCGGGTTCGATCCGTTCATGAACCGCTGCCCGGACGAGCGCTACGTGCGTATCGCGGTCGGCCTCGACTATCGCGACGCGCAACCGGTGACGGGGCTCGGCGCGACGGCCGTCGGCGTCGAGATCAGCGTCGTGCAGACGCCCGAACTCGTCTGACCTGACGCGCGCTTTCGCCGAATCCGCCATGCCGGGCCGCCGCGTCGAGGGCGACGCGGCGGCCCGGCCGGCTCAACCCGAATCGAGCTCCCATGTCCATTCACGTCGCGCTGCATCACACCACCCGCTATCGCTACGACCGGCTCGTCAACCTCGGCCCGCAGGTCGTGCGGCTGCGGCCCGCGCCGCATTGCCGGACGCCGATCCTCGCGTATTCGATGACGGTCGAGCCCGCGCAGCATTTCATCAACTGGCAGCAGGACCCGTTCTCGAACTATCTCGCGCGACTCGTGTTTCCGGAGCGCACCGAGTACTTCGAGGTCACGATCGATCTCGTCGCCGAGATGTCGGTGTACAACCCGTTCGACTTCTTCCTGGAAGCGAGCGCGGACCAATACCCGTTCAGCTATGACGACGCGCTGAAGACCGAACTCGCGCCGTATCTCGCCTGCGATCCGCAAACGAGTGCGTCGCCGCTGTTCCGCGCGTATGTCGACGGCGTCGACCGCACGCCGGCCGGCACCGTGAACTTCCTCGTCGCGCTGAACCAGCAGCTTCAGCGCGACATCGGCTACCTCGTGCGGATGGAGCCGGGCGTGCAGACGCCCGTACAGACGCTGGAACTCGCATCCGGCTCGTGCCGCGACAGCGCGTGGCTGCTCGTGCAGCTTTGCCGGCATCTCGGCATCGCCGCGCGTTTTGTGTCGGGCTACCTGATCCAGCTCACGCCCGACGTGAAATCGCTCGACGGCCCGAGCGGCACGTCGGTCGACTTCACCGACCTGCACGCGTGGTGCGAGGTCTACCTGCCCGGTGCCGGCTGGATCGGCTTCGATCCGACGTCGGGCCTGCTCGCCGGCGAAGGGCATATTCCGCTCGCGTGCACGCCGCAGCCGACCAGCGCCGCGCCGGTCGAAGGGCTGATCGACGAATGCGAGGTGTCGTTCGAGCACGAGATGGCGGTGACGCGCGTGTACGAATCGCCGCGCGTGACGAAGCCGTATACGGAGTCGCAATGGGATGCCGTGCGCACGCTCGGCACGCAGGTCGACGGCGCGCTGGCGGCCGGCGACGTGCGGCTCACGCAGGGCGGCGAGCCGACCTTCGTGTCGATCGACGATCGCGACGGCGCCGAATGGAACACCGATGCGCTCGGCCCGACCAAGCGCGGCTATGCGACCGAACTCGTACAGCGGCTGCGCGCCGAATACGGCGACGGCGGTTTCCTGCATTTCGGGCAGGGCAAGTGGTATCCGGGCGAGCAACTGCCGCGCTGGGCGCTGTCGATCTTCTGGCGCGCGGACGGCCAGCCCGTGTGGCACGATCCGTCGCTGTTCGCCGACGAGCGCGAGCCGTCCGCGTATACGACCGACGACGCGAAACGCTTCATCGACGCGCTGGCTGCGCGGCTGAACCTGACCGGCGAATTCATCCGCCCCGGCTACGAGGACGTCTGGTACTACCTGTGGCGCGAACGCCGGCTGCCGGTCAACGTCGATCCGTTCGACTCGCGCCTCGACGACGAGCTCGAACGCGCGCGGCTGCGCAAGGTGTTCGAGCAGCAGCTCGACAGCGTGGTCGGCTACGTGCTGCCGGTCAAGCGCGCGGACGACGCGCGGGGCCGCCATCGGCCGGGCCTCGACGGCCCGCGCTGGGAGACGGGCCCGTGGTTCTTCCGCGACGAGCGGATGTACCTCGTGCCCGGCGATTCGCCGATGGGCTATCGGCTGCCGCTCGATTCGCTGCCGTGGGCCGCCCGCGCCGACCATCCGTACCTGGTCGAACGCGATCCGTTCGCGCCGCGCGCCGCGCTGCCGGACGCCGCCGCCATCCGCGCGCGCCATACGGGCCCGGCCGATGCGCCGCGCTACCTGTCCGGCGTGCATCGCGAAGCGTCCGCGCAGACCGTGATGCAGTGGCGCAACGACGACCCGGCCAGCGGGCGGCATGCCGCGCATGCGCACGACCCGCAGCGCAGGCCCGAGCGTTTCGAATCGGCCGCGTGGATCACGCGCACCGCGCTGTGCGTCGAAGTGCGCAACGGCATCCTGTACCTGTTCATGCCGCCGCTCGCCGCGCTCGAGGATTATCTCGACCTGCTGGGCGCGATCGAGCTGACCGCGCACGCGCTCGGCGTGAAGCTCGTGCTCGAAGGCTATCCACCGCCGCGCGACGCACGGCTGAAGCTGCTGCAGGTGACGCCCGATCCCGGCGTGATCGAGGTGAACATCCATCCGGCCGCGAGCTTCGACGAACTCGTCGATCACACCGAATTCCTGTACGACGCCGCGTGGCAGTCGCGGCTGTGCAGCGAGAAGTTCATGGTCGACGGCCGCCACGTCGGCACGGGCGGCGGCAACCACTTCGTGCTCGGCGGTGCGACGCCGGCCGACAGCCCGTTCCTGCGGCGCCCGGACCTGCTCGCGAGCCTGATCGCGTACTGGCACAACCATCCGTCGCTGTCGTACCTGTTCTCCGGGCTGTTCATCGGGCCGACGAGCCAGGCGCCGCGCGTCGACGAGGCGCGCAACGACCAGCTCTACGAACTCGACATCGCGTTCGCCGAGATCCAGCGCAACAAGCTGCTGTACGGGCAGGACATGCCGCCGTGGCTCGTCGACCGCGTGCTGCGCAACCTGCTGATCGACGTGACGGGCAACACGCACCGCAGCGAATTCTGCATCGACAAGCTGTATTCGCCCGATTCGTCGACCGGCCGGCTCGGCCTGCTCGAACTGCGCGCGTTCGAGATGCCGCCGCATGCGCGGATGAGCATCGTGCAGCAATTGCTGCTGCGCGCGCTGGTCGCGCGCTTCTGGGCCGCGCCGTACACGACGCCGCTCACGCGCTGGGGCACCGCGCTGCACGACCGCTTCATGCTGCCCGCATTTCTTCAGATGGATTTCGACGACGTGCTGGCCGAACTGCGCGACGCCGGTTTCGGGTTCGATCCGGCATGGTTCGCGCCGCACTTCGAATTCCGCTTCCCGCTGTTCGGCCAGATCGCGGTGAACGGGATGCAGCTATCGCTGCGCGGCGCGCTGGAGCCGTGGCACGTGATGGGCGAGGAGGGCGCGCCCGGCGGCACGGTGCGCTACGTCGATTCGTCGGTCGAACGACTCGAAGTGCGCGTGACGGGGCTGAACGACAACCGGCACGTCGTGACGGTCAACGGCCGCGCGCTGCCGCTGCAGCCGACCGGCACCGTCGGCGAATATGTCGCCGGCGTGCGGTACAAGGCGTGGGCGCCGCCGTCGGCGCTGCATCCGACCATCGGCGTGCATGCGCCGCTCACGTTCGATATCGTCGATACGTGGCTGCAGCGCTCGCTCGGCGGCTGCCGCTATCACGTCGCGCATCCGGGCGGGCGCAACTACGCGACGTTCCCCGTCAATGCGTACGAGGCCGAGAGCCGCCGGCTCGCGCGCTTCGTCGAGATGGGGCACACGCCGGGGCGGATGAGCGTGTCGGCCGCCGCGCCGAGCCGCGAATTCCCGTTCACGCTCGACCTGCGGCGGCCGTGACGGGCCGATGAAGGGGCGGGCGACGATGTGCGGTTCGCGATCTCCCGGCGCGCCGGCCGCTGGCGGCCCCGCCGGAATGCTAGGATGCGGGCAGATTGCGGCCGCGCGCCGCGGCCCGCCGCCCGTGCGGCGGCGTGCATGCGCGCCCGCGCCCTGACGACGAAACGACACCGTGCAGCCCATTCACTCCGACCATCTCGCCGACCCCGACGCGATGCCCACGCTATTCGATACCGGCGCGCAGCCGGACGCCGCCGAACTGGCCGCCGCGCTCGCGGCGCCGGCGGCCGCCGGCCGTTACGACGAACTGCGCGGCAGCGCGGCCGGCCTGAACGCGCCCGCGCTCGCGCCCGCATGGCGCAGTTTCTTCACATCGATCGGCAGCGACGGCGTGGCCGACCTCGATCGCCGCGCCGACGCGTTGCACCGGCGCATGCGCGAGAACGGCCTGTTCTACCAGTTGCACGAGCAGCGTGCCGGCGACGGCGCGGCCGGCCCGTGGTCGCTCGATCTGCTGCCGTTGATCGTCACGCCGGAGGACTGGGTTGCGATCGAACGCGGCGTGCTGCAGCGCGTGCGGCTGCTCAACGCGACGATGGCCGACCTGTACGGGCCGCAGACGATCCTGCAGCGCGGGCTGCTGCCGCCCGCGCTCGTCACCGGGCATCCGGGCTACCTGCGCGCGATGCGCGGCGCGCGCGTGCCGGGCGACACGTGGCTGCACGTCGTCGCGTTCGATCTTGCACGCGGCCCGGACGGGCAGTGGCGGATCGTCGCGCAGCACACGCAGGGCGCGGCCGGGCTCGGCTACCTGCTCGAAAACCGGCTGATCGTGTCGCGGCTGTTTCCGCGCGGGTTTCGCGGGCTGCGCGTGCAGCGGCTCGCGTCTGCCTACCGCGCGCTGCTGCAGAGCATGCAGGCGCTCAGCCCGGCCCGCAAGAATTCGCGGATCGTGCTGCTGACGCCGGGGCCGCACAGCGCGACGTATTTCGAGCATGCGTATCTCGCGCGCTACCTCGGCCTCACGCTCGTCGAGGGCGGCGACCTGACCGCGCGCGACAACCGCGTGTTCCTGAAGACGCTGCGCGGGCTCGAACCGGTGCACGGCATCCTGCGGCGCGTCGATGACGCGTGGCTCGATCCGCTCGAACTGCGGCCCGATTCGATGCTCGGCGTACCGGGGCTGCTGCAGGCCGTGCGCGCGGGCAACGTGCTGCTCGCGAATGCGCCGGGCTCGGGCTTCCTCGAATCGCCGGCCATGCTCGGCTTCATGCCGCGTCTCGCGGAAGGCTTGCTCGGCGAAACGCTGACGCTGCCGGCCGTGCATTCGTGGTGGTGCGGCGAGGCGGCCGCGTGCGACGATGCGCTGCCGCAGCTCGCGCGCGGCATCGTGAAGGCGTCGTATCCGGCCGACGTGCAGGCGGGCGGCCCGTTCGATCCGGTGATCGGCGCGCGGCTCACGCAGGCGCAGCTTGCCGACTGGCGCGCGCGGATACTCGCGCGGCCCGAACACTACACGGTGCAGGCCGATTTGCCGCTGTCGCAGGCGCCGACCTGGCCGGGGCACGGCACGCCCGAAGGCAACGGCGGCGCACGCATCGTGCCGAAGCCGCTGCTGCTGCGCGTGTTCGCGCTCGCCGACGGCGCGCAGCGCTGGCGGCTCCTGCCCGGCGGGCTGTCGCGGGTCGGCACGCGCGACACGCTGTTCAACGCACCGATGCCGCGCGGCGGCAGCACCGTCGATACGTGGGTGATGACCGAGGGCATCGTCGATTCGACGACGCTGCTGCAGACGCACCTCGGCCCCGACGACCTCGTCGAGCGGCCGCGCGCGATCGCGAGCCGCGCGGCCGAGAACCTGTTCTGGCTCGGCCGCTATACCGAGCGCGCGACCAACCTGATGCGCCTGGCGCGCGCCGCACTCGAACGGCTGCGCGGCGAGGACGACGTCGACAGCCCCGCGCATCTGGAGCTGCTCGACACGCTGTGCCGCGACACGGGCCTGATCGCGGCCGATACGCCGAACGCCGTCGATGCGCCGCGCGCGTTCCAGCACGCGCTCGCAACGTCGCTGACGCGCGGCGCCGATCGCACGTCGGGCATCGCGTCGTGCCTGTTCGGGATGCGCGGCGCCGCTGCCGCGATCCGCGAACGGCTGTCGAGCGATCAGTGGCGGCTGATCGACGACGCGACACAACTGTTCGCGGACAGCGCCGACCATCCGGAAGCCGACGAGCAGATCGGTAACGAAGCGCTGCAACTGCTGGAGCGTCTCGGCCTGCTGCTCGGCGCGATCACCGGCGCGCAGACCGACAACATGACGCGCGACGACGGCTGGCGATTGCTGTCGATCGGCCGGCAGATCGACCGGCTGGATTTCCTGTGCAGTGTGCTGAAGTTCGCGTTCGACGATGGCGCCGTGTACCGGCAGGACGGCTTCGAGCTCGTGCTGGAGCTGTTCGACAGCACGATCACGTTTCGCTCGCGGTTCCAGCGCGGCTTCGACGTCGCGCCGTTGCTGTCGCTCGTCGTGCTCGATACCGACAACCCGCGCTCGCTCGGCTGGGTCGTGCAGGCGCTGCGCGGCCGGCTGGCGAAGGTCGAGCGCAGCGAAGGTTATGCGCTGTCCGAGCTGGCCGAGACGATTCCGGACGTGCCGGCGTGGTCGCTGCACGAACTGTGCGAAACCGCTGACGGCGGCCGGCACGACAAGCTGCTCGCCGCGCTCGACGTGACGGTGAAGGCGGTCTGGGAGCTATCGAACCGGATCGGCGAACGCTATTTCAGCCACGTGCGCGAGGCGGGCAGGACGCTATGGTGACGACGAAAGGCACGGCGAAAACGCCGTCCGGTTCCGGCAACGGACGACAGGCAGCGGCACCGGCACCGGCCGCGCCGGCCGCTGGGGCGCCCGGCCGCTTGCTGCGCGTCACGCACGACACCGAATACCGTTACGCGGCGCGCGTCGAATCGGCGCAGCACCAGGCGCGCCTGCAACCGCTCGCGACGCCACGGCAGCAGGTGCTGTCGTTCTCGCTCGACATCGAGCCCGCGCCGGAATCGATCTGCACGGAGATCGACGCATTTGGCAACGCGCGTGCATCGTTCGCGCTGAACCAGCCGCACGACGCGCTGCTCGTGCGCAGCCGCAGCACGGTGCGCGTGACGCCGCCCGTGTGGTCGCGCGGTGCGCGCGGCGAGCCGCCGCCCGCGATCGCGCATCCCGACGGAAAACAGGCGACTGCATGGGAAGCCGTGCGCGACCGCTTGCGGTTCCGCGCGGGGCAGCCTTACGACGCGGCGAGCGAATTCGTGTTTGCTTCGCCGCACGTCGCGTGCGATCCCGAACTCGCCGCGTATGCGGCCGCGAGCTTCACGCCGCAACGGCCGCTCGTGCAGGCCGCATGGGACCTGATGCGGCGCGTCCACGCCGATTTTGCGTACACGCCGAACAGCACCGACATCACGACGTCGGCACTCGATGCGCTGCGGTTGCGCAAGGGCGTCTGCCAGGATTTCGCGCACGTGATGATCGGCGCGCTGCGCTCGCTCGGGCTGGCCGCGCGTTACGTGAGCGGTTATCTGCTGACGCAGCCGCCGCCCGGGCAGCCGAGGCTGATCGGCGCCGACGCATCGCATGCGTGGGTCGACGTGTACGACCCGGCGTGGCCCGAGGACAACGGCTGGCTGCAGCTCGATCCGACCAACGACCGCGCGCCGGGCGACGACTACGTGATGCTGTCGATCGGCCGCGACTATGCGGACGTGACGCCGCTGCGCGGCGTGATTCGCGGCGGCGGCGCGGATCAGGAACTGAAGGTCGGCGTGACGGTCGAGCCGCTCGATGCGCCGTGATGCGGCGCGATGCCGCCTGCCCGGGCGATGCGCCGTTTAAGTCTTCGTTAATTCTGCACGCCTAGCATGGTCGTGCCGGCGAACGGATCGAGGCCCGATCCGGCGCCGGCGGCACGCGCGGGTGCGTCGACGTCACGGCGCCGCGCCGTCGCGCCTCGCCATTCCCTTGCAACGGCGACAGATCATGATCAAGCACTTCGACTACACGCTCGGCAGCGAGACGATTGCGCTATGCGCGAGCTTCGGCGCGGGGCCGGCGTTGCGCCGCGTGCTCGTGAGCCGTGCGGATTCGATGGAAACGCTCGTGGTGCTCGACGCGCGCGGCCTGTCGGGCCTGCTGAAGGTGGCGACCGAGGAGCCGGAAGGGCTGCTCGACGACGCGATCCGCAAGGTCGGTGACGAACAGCTCGTCGAGCGCGCGATCAGCGGCAGGACGATCGTAGAAACCGTACTTTGATCGGGCGGCGCGGCGCATGCCGGCAGGCATGGCCGCACGCGCCGCGTTGCGTTGCGTCGATTACGCGGCGAACCGGTCCGTTGCCGCGAGCAGCGCCTGCAGGATCCCCGGCTCGTTGTACGCGTGCCCGGCGCCGGGCACGATCTCGAACGTCGCGTCCGGCCACGCCTTCGACAGGTCCCATGCGGTGCGCGCGGGCGTCGCGATGTCGTAGCGGCCTTGCACGATCACGCCCGGAATGCCGGCGAGGCGATGCGCGTCGCGCAGCAACTGGCCTTCTTCGACGAAACCCCGGTTCACGAAGTAGTGGTTTTCGATCCGCGCGAACGCAAGTGCGTAGTGGCCGTCCGCGAAGTGCGCGGCGAGCGCGGGATCGGGCAGCAGCGTGATCGTGCGGCCTTCCCAGATACTCCATGCGCGCGCGGCTTCGAGCTTCGCGGCTTCGTCGTCGCCCGTCAGCCGGCGATGGTAGGCGGCCATCAGGTCGCCGCGCTCGGCCTCCGGAATCGGTGCAAGGAACGCTTCCCACAGGTCGGGGAACAGCCACGACGCGCCTTCCTGGTAGTACCACAGCAATTCCGCGCGACGCATCGTGAAGATGCCGCGCACGATCAGCGCGCTCACGCGTTCGGGGTGCGTTTCCGCGTACGCGAGCGACAGCGCGCTGCCCCACGAGCCGCCGAATACCAGCCATTGCTCGGCGCCGACCATCTCGCGCAGGCGTTCGATATCGGCGACCAGATGCCACGTCGTGTTGTTCTCGAGGCTCGCATGCGGCGTCGAGCGCCCGCAGCCGCGCTGGTCGAACAGCAGGATGTCGTAGCGCTCCGGGTCGAACAGGCGGCGATGGTCGGGGCTGCAGCCCGCGCCGGGGCCGCCGTGCAGGAACACGGCGGGCTTGCCGGCCGGGTTGCCGCAGCGTTCCCAGTAGATGCGATGGCCGTCGCCGGTGTCGAGGTGGCCGTGGGCGTAGGGTTCGATCGGTGGGTACACAGACAGGCTCCGGGTGAGGGTCGACAGGAGGCGGACGAGGCGGGCCGGTGTGCGGGCGGGGCACGGTATTGCGGATAGTGCGGCGCCGCAAAAAATTCGTTGCGTGGGCATCGGACCGGCCGCCGCCGGACAAGGCTTGTCATTATGCCAATTCGCCGCCGCGGACGTTGGCTCGCCAGGGTGTGCGGCATCGCCGGTGTCCGCCCCGGATTTTTGAAGCAATTTCATTCCGATATTTTTCATACAAAATCCCGGCGGCATATCGGCGTGCCGACCGGGGCGCCTGCCAATCTCCTGCTTCTTTACCGTGCCAACGGGAACCAGCCGATGAACCATCGCGTCACGCAGTTGACCGGGTTGCGCGCCGTCGCGGTGTCGATGGTCGTCGTCGGCCATGCCGAGCATGTGCTGCCGGGTGGCTACACGGGCTGGTACGCCCCGTTGCGGCTGATCGCCGACGGCCGGCTCGGCGTGCTGATCTTCTTCGTCCTCAGCGGTTTCCTGATCACCAACGTGCTGCGCGCCGAGTTCGCGCGCACGGGCGGCATCGCGCTGACGTCGTTCTACGTGCGGCGCGCGTTGCGAATCTGGCCGGCTTGCTATGTCTATCTCGCGGCCGTTGCGATCGTGGCCTTCGCCGGCTGGTTCGACGTCGATCGCCGGCAGTGGCTGTATGCCGCGCTGCACCTGTGGAATTACTCGGCGTGGTTCGGGCTGACCGGCGACAACGCGTTGCATCCGGACGGCGCATGGTATCTCGGCCATTTCTGGTCGCTCGCGCTCGAGGAGCAGTTCTACTGGTTCTGGCCGCTGCTGTTCGTGTACGGCGCGCGCCGCAGCGGCACGCGCTGGCTGGCCGCGTTGATCCTGATCGTGCCGCTGGTGCGCGCCGTCACGTATTTTGTTGCACCGGCGCTGCGCGGGCAGCTCGGGATGATGCTCCACACGGGCGTCGATCCGATCCTGATCGGCTGCTATGCGGCGCTCAACCGCGAACGGCTCGAAGCGTGGATCCGCTCGTGGCGCGGCGAGACTCGGATCGTGACGGCGATCGTCTTCATCGTGCTGTTCGGCATGCCGCTCGCCGAACATCGGCTCGGCGGCTTCTGGAACGCGACGTACGGCGTGACGCTCGAAGCCGCGCTGATCGCGATCGTGATCGTCGTGCTGAATTTCCGCGGCGAGTTCTGGTGCGCGCGCTGGCTGCGCGCGCGGCCGGTCGTGTTCATCGGCACGATCTCGTTCAGCCTTTATCTGTGGCAGCAGCCGTTCGCGAACCCGGATCTGCCGGTCGCGCATGCGTTTCCGCTTGGGATCGTGTGGGCGCTGCTGGTCGCGACGGCCAGTTATTTCCTCGTCGAGAAGCCGTTCCTGCGGCTCAAGGATCGCTATACGGCGCGCGAGGCGCGGCGTGTGCGCGACGACGCACTGCGGATGCCGGCGCCGACCGATGCGATCGGGCCGAAGGTGGCGGAGTAGGTCACCGCGTTATTTCATCGCCGAAGGCGGATACCAGAAGTTCCGGAACATGTCGATCCCGTACGTCTTGCCGTCATAGCGGACTACCGTGCGCGCGGTGCGCGTGCCCGTGTCCGAGTAGTCGCCGTCCTTGCGCTGCGACTTCGTGATGTGCGCGGTGATGGACAGGTCCGAGAAACCGTGGCTCGCGGTTTTCTCGACGGCGATCGTCATGCGCGCCGATTCGCTGCGTGCGTCGCCGGTGGCAGGGCCGCAGGCCGTGCCTTCGCTACTGACCCAGCCGTAGAGGTTGGTGCCGAATACCGGGCGGATGCGGTTGCCTTCGCGTACCCACAGCGTCAATTCTTCGCTGGCAGCGGCATCGGGGCAGCTCGGCCCGCGCGCGCTGCTTGTGAACACGACACCGAACGCGCGCACATCGGGCGACAGCCGGTACGGCGCGGTGTCGATGCGATAGCTGCTTGCGCCGATCTCTGTCGTCGCGTCTTCCTGGACCATCGACCGCTCGGCCGCGACGACCTTGCCGCCCTCGACGAGCGCGACGACCTGCAGCTTGTCGCTTTCGTCCGGGTTCTTGCTTTTGGGCAGCGGATCGAACGCGACGGCTGCGATCGTCGTGCCCGGCGCGTTCGGCATGACCTTGCACGCCGACGCGATGACAAGCCGGTCCGCGTCGCGCGTGGCGATGCGTGCGCTTGCGATGCCGGCCCAGCGGGCGACGGCCGTGACGGTATCGTCGCCGCAAGGCTGACTGTCGGCGGCGTGCACGACGGGAGCGGCGGCGAGCGCCAGCAAAGGAACGAAGCGACGGATTTTCATGGTCTCGATGGGGAAACGGGTTCTTCGCAGATTTCCTGGGAACGCGGGGTAGAGCGTCGGTGTCCGGCCAGTTTAAGACACTCGACTCCACGACCGGATTGCCGACAAGCGTTGGCATACAGGCGCAGCCGAACATCAGGGCAAGCCATCGGCCACCATTACTGCGCGAGCATCAGGTTCAGGTTCTGAACCGCAGCGCCGGCTGCGCCTTTGCCGAGATTATCGAAAACCGCGGACAGGAGAACGTGCCCGTGTTCCATGTTGGGAAACACGCTCAAGCGCATATCGTCCGTACCGTTCAGTACCTGCGGATCCAGCTGCTTCAAAGCGCACGATTCGTGCAGCGGCAAGACCTGTACGTGGGCCGCCTCGGCATAGTGGCGTGCGAGGCACGCGTGTAACGTGGCGCCGTCTACGTGGGGTGCCAGCAGCCGCACATCCAGGGGCACCGTCAGCGCGATGCCCTGGCGGAACGCACCATACGCAGGGACGAAAATCGGACGCCGCGCGAGTCCCGCGTGCTGCTGGATCTCCGGCGTGTGCTTGTGCGCGAGCTCCAGGCCATACACCTGGTACGGCGGTGCGTTGACGGCACCCGGCCCCTCGTGTTCTTCCACGCCGGCACGCCCGCGTCCGGAGTAACCAGACACCGCGTAAATGCTGATCGGGTGGTTCCCGGGAATGAGCCCGGCTTGCAGCAGGGGACGCAGCAGGCCAATTGCACCGGTCGGATAGCAACCTGGATTGGTGACCCGACGTGCGGTCGCAATGCGCTCGGCCTGTCCCGGAGTCATTTCCGGAAAGCCGTATGTCCAGTCCGGCTGCGTGCGATGGGCGGAACTTGCGTCGATTACCCTGACGGCAGGGTTGACAATGGCGCCCACCGCTTCGCGCGCGGCGTCATCGGGCAGGCAGAGGATCGCGATGTCGCAGGCGTTGATGGCTTCGGCGCGACGCCTGGAGTCCTTGCGTTCCGCCGAGGGAAGCGTGACCAGTTTCAGATCGGTCCGGCCGCGAAGCCGTTCGTGAATTTGCAACCCGGTGGTGCCTTGGTCGCCGTCGATGAAAACAAGGGGAGAGCTCATGCGCGCGGTACTCCGGTGACTGGTAACAAGTGGAACGAGCCTGTTATCTTCCGCGCACCGCTAGAATAGCGAAAGTTGAATTTCATAACCTGGACATTCAGTTGTTCTGAATCGGGACGCCGACATGCGAGAGATCAGCCTGGACCGCTTGCGCACCCTGGTCGCGATTGCCGACCGTGGCTCATTCGCCGACGCGGCGCGTGCGTTGCATCTGGCGCCGCCAACGGTCAGCCTCCACATCGCTGAACTGGAAGAGCGCATCGGGGCTCCGCTCCTGTCGCGCAAGCGTGGACATGTTCGGCCGTCGGCCACAGGCGAGTTGTTGGTCGAGCGCGCACGTCGACTGTTGGCCGACGCGGAACAGGCGTTAGACGATGTTCACCGCCAGGTTCAAGGGCTTGTCGGGCGCGTTCGGCTCGGAGCGTCGACCGGCGCGATTGCGCATCTTTTGCCGCAAGCGCTTGAAGTGCTGCGTCAGCACCATCCCGCTATCGATATTCAGATCGCGGTACTCACCTCGCATGAAACGCTAACCCGATTGGCGGATGGGACGCTGGATATCGGGCTGGTCGCACTGCCTCAGCCTCCGGTGGCTGGGCTCGTGATAAAGCCGTGGCGCCGCGACCCCGTGATGGCCTTCGTGCCGGCGCATTGGCGGTGTCCGGCTCGCATTACGCCTGAATGGCTCGCCGCTCAACCGCTCATTCTCAATGATGCGACCACGCGTCTCTCGCGCCTGACTGCGGAGTGGTTCGCGACTGGAGGGCAGCATCCCGCGCCGCGCATTCAGCTCAATTACAACGATGCGATCAAGAGTCTGGTAGCGGCAGGTTATGGCGCGACGCTGTTGCCTCATGAGGCCGCTACGCCATTACCCGACACGCGCATTGTCATGCGCCCGCTGCGCCCGGCGTTGTGGCGTCGGCTCGGCATTGCGCATCGTGCGGGGCACGTCGAGCGTTCGACGCAACATGTACTCGATGCGTTGTGGGATCTGCGATTGGCGTAGGAGTTTGCCCTTTCTCGCTTCGGTTCGTTCTCGCGACGGGGCGGTAGCCTGTTGCACGCCACGACGAACGAACGGCCGGCTTGTAGCTATTCGACCGGCAGACTTGGGTCGACAAGCGACACCCACGGAAATCCGCGAAAAACAAAAAAGGCCCTTGCGGGCCTTAGGTCGACGAGAAAGAGCGGCCGCTTACCGCGTCAACTCGGTAAACCCGTCCAGCAACCGCTCGACATCAGCCGCGCCGATCGCGCCCATCGTCGAGATGCGGAACAGTTCCTTCGACAACCCGCCTTGCCCCGCGTAAATCACGAAGCCGCGCGCCTTCAGGCCGTCGTGCAGCGTCTCGTACGTGACGCCCTGCGGCAGCCGGTACGCGCGCAGCACGACTGACGACGCGCCTTCCGGCAGCACCAGCGGCATCCCGCGCGCGGCGAGGCCGGCCTGCGCCTGGTCGGCCAGCGCCTTGTAATGCGCATGGCGCGCACGCCAGCCGCCGGCTTCGTCGAATTCGCGCAGCGCCTCGACGAGCGCGTAGTACGCGTGCACAGACGGCGTGAACGGCGTGTTGCGCTGGTCCTGCAGCTTCGCGAGACGGCCGAGGTCGAGGTAGTACGTGCGGCTCGCGGCCTTCGCGAGCGCACTGCGGCGCACGATCACGAATGCCGCGCCCGGCACGCCGTGCAGGCACTTGTTCGCGGTCGCGGCAACCGCGTCGATATCGCCGCCGGCGAAGTCGAGCGCTTCCGCGCCGAAGCTGCTGACGCCGTCGACGAGCAGCTTCACGCCGCGTGCGCGGCAAACTTCGGCGATCGCGCCGAGGTCGTTCAGGCGGCCCGTCGTCGTTTCGTGATGGATCACCGCGACATGCGAGAAGCCACCCGCGTCGAGGCGCGCGGCGATCTGCGCGAGGTCGGGCGCCTGCATCCATTCGTGCTTCAGCACGTCGTGCGCGATCCCGTACTGCGTCGCGATCTGCGCGATCCGCTCGCCGTACACGCCGTTCTCGATCACGAGCAGCTTGCCGTCCTGCGGCACGAGCGCCGCGATCATGCTCTCGACGGCGGCGGTGCCCGAGCCCGTCATCAGCACGGCGGCCCATTCGGCCGGATCGAGTTCGTATGCGGCGACGAGGCGCGCGCGCGCTTCGTCCTGCAGATCGAAGAATTCGCTTTCGCGATGGCACAGGTCGGGTTGCAGCAGGCTGCGGCGCACGCGTTCGGTGAGCGTTACCGGGCCGGGATTCAGCAGCAGCATCAAAGGGCTCCTTCAGCGTGGGCTTCGGTCTGCGCGGCGCCGAGGTGCCGCATCAGACGGGTCTTGACCTCGACCGGCGTGACGGTCGGGCGCGGCAGGCCGTCGGGCACGCCCGTGCGGATCGCGAGGCGCACGAACTGTGCACCGGATGGCCGGACCCCATCGCCCGGCGCAGCCAGCGTCGCATCGAGCACGTCGAGCGTGTCGCCTTCGACCGCCGACGCGTAGCCGCATGCGGCCGCGACGCCCGCGAACGACACATGCTGCGACACGGTTGCCTGGCCGCCCGTCGATTCGTGCGCGCCGTTGTCGAGCAGCACGTGCGTGAGATTGGCCGGGCCGTAGGTGCCGAGCGTCGCGAACACGCCCATGCGCATCAGCGCGGCGCCGTCGCCGTCGACGGCCACCACGCGCAGGTCGGGGCGCGCGAGCGCGAGGCCGAGTGCGAGCGGCGTCACGCAACCCATCGAGCCGACCATGTACAACTGGTTCGGGCGATCGTCGATTGCGTAGAGTTCGCGGCCGCAGAAACCGGTCGACGCGAGCACCACGGTCGAATCGACCGGTGTGTGCGCGATCACGCGCTGCAGCGCGTCGTGACGGGTCGGCCACGCGTCGGCCGACGCGGCGCGCGACGACGCTTGCGCGGCGACATGCGCGCGCGGCTGCGCCGCCGGGTTCGCCTTCAGTTCATACGGCGCGACGCTGCCTTTCTGCATCACGAGCGCGTACGGGCGGCCCGTCGCGTCCATGTGCGCGATCGCGCGGTCGAGCGCCGGGCCGACCTGTTCGGGGTCGGTCGGGAACGTCTCCCACGGGATCTCCATCGTGTCGAGCATCGCGGGCGTGATCGGGCCCATCAGCGCGTGCTGCGGCTCGTCGGCGACACCGGGCTGGCCGCGCCACGTGACGATCAGCAGTTGCGGCAGCCGGAACGTCCAGGTCAGCGACGTCAGCGGGCTCACCGCGTTGCCGAGCCCCGAGTTCTGCATCATCGCGATCCCGCGCTTGCCGCCGAGCGTCGCGCCCGCGATCAGCGCGACCGCGTCGCCTTCGTTCGCGGCCGACACGTAGTGCAGCGTCGGGTCCTGCAGCACGTAGTTGATGAACGGCGTCAGGTACGAGCAGGGCACGCCCGCGTACCAGTCGAAGCCGCGTTCGCGCGCGGCCTCGACGAACTGGGCCGCTTCGATCATTGCGCGCCCCCGTTGCCGGCGCCCGGTTCGGACAGCGGCGTCTGGCCGTGCGCGAAGTCGCCCGCGCGGCGGAAGTCCTCGAGATCGTTGACGCCGCGCCAGTGGCCGTGCACGTACTGCACCTCGATCTTCTCGCCGGCGGCGATCAGTTCGTTGAGGAGCGTGGGGATGTCGAGCGTGTCGAAATCGTCGCGCGCCTGCAGCGTCGCGAGCATCGCCTTCAGGCGATCGACGCCCGCGCCGCGCACGTTCAGCAGGCCGATCCAGCGGCCGTGCGGCGTGCCTGCGGCGACGTCGCTCGATACACGTTGCAGATACGTCTTCTGGCCGAACAGGCCGCGATCGTCCGCCGCCGAGCAGAGCGCGAAGTCGCGCACGCTCTGGTTGGTCGGCTCCGTCAGCGACGAATCGACCACCACGCTGAATTCGGCCTCGCTCTCCGCGAGGTCGCGCAGGATGTAGCTGCGGAACAGCAGGTCGCCGTACGAGATCACGGTGTCGCCGGTCAGGCGTTCCGCCGCGCAGGCGAGCGACGCGAGTTCGCCGGTTTGCGCATGGCGCTCGTTGACGACGAGCTTGATGCCCGACGTGTCGATCGCGTCGGCGCGATAGCCGCCGACCACGGTGATGTCGTTCACGCCTTGCTTCTTGAAGCCGTCGACGAGCCAGCGCAGCAGCGGCTTGCCGGCGACCGGCAGCATGACCTTGGGCTTGTCTTCGGTGACGGCTTCGAGGCCCTTGCCGCGGCTCGCGGCGAGCACGACCGCGGCGTTCGACGCGCGCGACGACGACGACAGGTAGATGCGCTCGGCCGCCGAGTATTCGTCGGCGTCCTGCAGGCGGAAGATCTCGTTGACCGATGCGACGCGGTCTTCGACGTTGATCAGCGTTTCGTTCTCGTGGATCTCGCGCGCGACGGCCTGCATCGCCGAAGCCGATGCGCGGATCAGGTGGTTCGCCCAGATCACGGTGCTGATGCCGGCCTGGCGGAACACGTCGGTCGGCGTGCTGTAGTACTTGGTCGGCACGATCACGAGCGGCGCCTTGCCACTCCATTCGCGCGCGAACTGCAGGATCTCGTCCGGGCGCGACAGCTTGCTGTGGATCAGGATCGCGTCGGCGCCGGCTTCCGCATACGCGTTCGCGCGGCGCAGCGCCTCGTCCATCCCCCAGCCCGCGATCAGCGCCTCGACGCGCGCGACGATCGAGAAGTCGGGATCGGTCTGCGAATCCTTGCCGGCCTTGATCTTGCCGCAGAACTCGTCGATCTCGGCGAGCGGCTGGCGCTCGCCGTCGATGAAGCTGTTCGTTTTCGGGAACTGCTTGTCCTCGATGCAGACGCCGGCGATGCCGCGCTGTTCGAGCTTCTTCACGAGGCGGCGCACGTTGTTGAAGTTGCCGTAGCCGGTGTCGCCATCGAGCAGGATCGGCAGGTCGCTCGCGTCGGCCATGAATTCGAGCACGTCGACGACCTGCGTCCAGCTGGCCTCGTTGTTGTCGCGCACGCCGAACTGCGCGGAAATCGCGAGGCCCGACGCCCAGATCCCCTTGAAGCCGGCCTCGCGGACGATCCGCGCGGACAGCCCGTTGTGCGCTTCCATCAGGAATTCGAGGTCGCTGCTGACGAGCATGCGGCGCAGGCGCGCGCTGCGCGATTCGGTGAAATTGGGTTCGCGTGCGTTCATCGTGCGGCTCCGGCGGTAGTACGTTGAATCAGGGGGAGGATTTCTTGCGTCGCGCGTGCGACGTCGTTCGGGAAGTCGATCTCGATCCACGGCGAGCCGGTGACGTCGGCGACGTCGAACGAATGACCGCCTTCGAGCAGCAGGTCGCGCACGGCTTCCTCGTGCGGCATGTTCGCGCGGCCGCTGTCGACGTAGCCCGCGACGATCGTCGCGAGGCGGCGCGCGGTGCCTTCGGTGAAGCGGAAGAAGCCGACCGATTCGCCGATCGTGTCGTAGTCGAGGTCGACCGCGAGCTGCTTGCGCAGCTCGACCGGCACGCCGTTCTTCACGCACAGCTTGACGGGTTCGTCGCCGGCCTCGAAGTCGCGGTCGATCAGCAGGCGATCGACCGCCTTGTCGGGATCGGCCACCAGCGCGTGCAGGATGTTCTCGTCATACAGCACGTCGGCGTCCATCAGCAGCACGTCGCCGCCGCGCGTCATCGCATCGGCGACGGTATGCACGGTCAGCACGCTGCCGAGGTCGTAGCGCTCGTTCAGCACGATCTCGGCCTGGCGGCCGAGGCGCTTCAATTCCTGCTCGACCTTCCCGGCCTGGAAGCCGAGCCCGAGCACGATCTCGTCGATGCCCGCGGCGTCGAGCACGCGCAGATGGCGCTCGAGCAGCGAAACGTCGTCGAAGCGCAGCAGGCACTTCGGGAACTGCGCCTCGGGCGGTTGTTGCAGGCGCAAGCCGAGGCCTGCCGCAAGAATGATGGCTCGCATGGGTTCTCCAACCAAAAAGCCGGCGGATCTGAACGATCAGTCGGCGAGCGGCTGCGGCGCACGGCGCCGCTGCCAGTTTCTTTCACTGAAATGCAGATAGAGCAGGCCGGGCAGGCCGAGCGCGAGTTCGCGCGCGCGCTTCGCGAGCGACAGCGCGAGCGCCGCGTCGGGCGGCAGGCCGACCAGCGGCGCGAGCAGCAGGTAACCGCCTTCCTGCGCGCCGAGCGAGCCCGGGATCGCGAAGGCCGCGCCGCGGATCGCCTGGCCGACGCTTTCGAGCAGCAGCGCGTCGAGCCAGCTCACCGGGTGCCCGAGGAAGTGCAGCGCGAGCCACACTTCCGCGGTGCCGACGATCCAGCCGACGAGGCTCAATGCGAAGGTCTTCGCGACCTTCGCACGATCGCGGTACAGCGCACCGACCGCGTCGTCGATCGCGTCGGCGCGGGTCGCGAGCGACGACCAGTCGCGCGGGCCGAGCAGCTTCGACGCGAGGCGCAGGCCGCGGCCGAACAGCCCGCGCCGCTGCGCCAGGTAGAACAGCGCGGCGAGCGCACCGAGCACGCCGGTGGCGATCAGCGCGGGCGTGCGCAGGTGCGCGACCGACTCGTGCGTGGCATAGAGGCTGAACGCGGCGATGCCGATCAGCGCGAACGCCATCTGCGCGAGCGCCTGCATCGTCGTACTGACGGTCACGGCGGCGGCCGCGTCGGCCATCCGCGTGCCGCGCTGCGCGAGGTGGCGCACCATCAGCACGGGGCCGCCGATCTGCCCGGCGGGCAGCAGGCTATTGACCGATTCGCCGACCCAGCGCGCGCGCAGCGCGTTGCCGAGCTCGGCGCCCGGCTGGCCGCGGCGGAACATCACGGAGATCGCGATCGCGTCGATCACGAGCGGCACGACGTGGAACGCCGCGACGAGCGCGAGGCCCCAGCCGGCCGCGAGGAACGTGGACGCGACCGCGCCGATGCCCTGCCATGCCAGGAGTGCGATGAAGAGTGCCGTCCCGAGGGACAGCAGGATCAGGCCGGCGCGTGTCATGACCCGGTCGTGCGTCGCGTGGCCAGTTGCTTGAACACCTGGCGGAAGCCGAAATACGCGATCGCGTCCTTCATGTTCGATATGAAGCGCTTCCACGGCCGCATGCCGGGGTTCGTCACGTATTCGAAAGTCAGCGACACGCGCATCTCGTTCTGGCCGAGCGGCGTGATGCGGTGGCGCAGCTTGTCGCCGTCGAACAGCACGATGCCGCCGTCGGCGATCTGCACGGAGCCCGGTTCGTCGGGCACGTCCGGGTTGCGCGTGTGCAGCTCGTAGTCGAGCCGGCACGACGATTCGTCGATCACGCCGATCAGCAGCGTGTAGCGGCGGCCGTCGTAGTACGACGTGTCGTAGTGCCAGCCGATGTGGTCGCCGGGCTTCGTGTAGTAATACAGCGCATACGCGTGCGGATCGTCGTCCGGCGACAGCATCAGCTTGTCGCCCGTAACCTTCTCGAGGAAGCCGATCAGCGCCTTCGACCGATACAGCTCGGCGATGTACGGCGCCTGCTCGTCGATCGCATGGCGGCTCACGCTGCCGCCCTGCTTGTGGCCGGGCAGGTAATTGCGGTTCAGGCCGGCCTGCATCGCGCGGGCCGCCGCCGCGAGCTTCGCGTGCGCGTCGGCCGGCAGGAACGCGTCGAGGTACAGGAACGACCCCTGGCGCGTGTAGTCGTCGCGCAGGCGGTCGAGGTCGAGATGGCCGACGCAGTCGGCCACCGTGCGATCGGGGGCGGACGCGGCCGCGCGCGCAGGCGCGGGGCGTGCCGGGCTCAGCACGGAGTCGTCGCGCGTGCTCGGAGTCATTTGGAAGCCTGGATTTCGGTTGGGTTTTGAGCGCCCCCGGACCTGTCGCTGCGCGCCAGGCCCCCCGACGGGGTCAAGAAAACCTGGGGCGACCCGGCGTTTTCTTGCGGGAGGTTGCCGCGCCGGACGATGCGCCACCAGTCGATCACGACCCACGCGGCGAACAGCGGGGCGCCGATCGACGCCGCGAGCAGGAACGGCTCGACGCCGTCGACGAGCGTCACGATCGGCAGCAGGTACAGCACGTCTTCGGTCTCGAAGCCGCCGGCGAATGCCTGCTTGGTGCCGGCCTTGCCGGCGATCGATTCGATCCGCATGCGCAGGAAGAAGATCAGCGCGACGGCCGCGCCGGCCACCGCGCCGAGCAGCACCGGCGACGCGGCCATCTGGCCGCCCTGGGCGACGATGCCGAGGCCCATGCTGACGAACAGCGCGATCGTCACGAGCGCATCGGCCGCGAGGTCGTAAAAGTGACCGATCTTGCTGGATTTGCCGCTGATGCGCGCGAGTTCGCCGTCGGTGTGGTCGACGAAGTTCGACAGCACGATCAGGAACGCGCCCGCGTTGCTCCAGCCGAAGCCGCCGTGCGCGAGGCACCAGGCGCCGGCAAGGCCAATCAGCAGACGAAGCGTAGTGAGGTGATTCGGGGTGACCGGCGTATCGACAAGCGGTCGGACAAGCGAGCGCGCGAGCCGCGCATCCCAGGTGCGTGGCAGGGGGGGCTCGGAGCGTGTGGCGGTTTTTCTTTGGTCCATCGGCGAAATATATACGGAATTGTAATTTGTTGCTTTTTATTCGATCAGTGTCCTGACATACAGGGGTGTTACCGCGTCTTGCGGGGCGTGGCCGGTCGAAAACCGGGCGTGCGAAAGGGCGCGCAAACGCGGCGGCCGGGCCCGTATTCCAGTGTGGTTCGCATCACGCGGCTGTCAAGGACGGACGGGCCTCGAAGGCCGGCGCGGCAGTGCTTTTCGTACCTGCCGGCGGACGGCGCGCGGCGCATGCGACCTTGACCTGCGACAGGCCCGGAAAAGGCGCATCGGGCGACAATTGGCCGCGCCGCAAGCGGGTCGGCAATTGTCGATGGACAGGCGATAAATTCCAATGGGAATCCGCTGATTAATACGCATGGGTTGGCGATCGTCGGCTGGCCATTCGGCTCGCTGCTTTCATGCACCTTTCGTGTGCATCCGGTGCATCCGGTGCATCCGGTTCATGCGGAGCGCCTGTCACAGAACGGTCGTTCGATACCCGGCAAATCCGGCAAGGATCTTTTGCATCCAGCGGACATTTCGCGGCGATCGCCTCTGCGATACTCCGACCATGCCTGTGGTGCCGGCCGCCCCGCGCGGCCCCAAGGGCTTCATGTCGCTCCGGAGACACCCCCCGCGACGTCAACGACAGACCAAAGCGTCAGAAACCAGCCATGTCTTCATCACGCATCCTTGCTCCCGCCCTGCGTTCGCTCGTCCGCACCGCCGACGAAGCCGCCGCGCTGATCCGTCCCGGCATGACCGTCGCCATGAGCGGCTTCACCGGGTCGGGCTATCCGAAGGCCGTACCGGCCGCGCTTGCCGCCCACATCGACGCGGCTCACGCGCGCGGCGAGGACTTCCGGATCAACGTGCTGACGGGCGCGTCGACCGCGCCGGAACTCGACGGCGCGCTCGCCCGCACCAACGGCATCTCGATGCGGCTGCCGTACCAGTCTGACCCGACGCTGCGCGACAAGATCAACAGCGGCGAAGTCGACTACCAGGACGTCCACCTGAGCCACGTCGCGCAATACGCATGGTTCGGGCTATACGGCGATCTCGACGTCGCGATCGTCGAAGTCGCGGGCATTCGCGAGGACGGGCTGCTGATTCCGTCCGCGTCGATCGGCAACAACAAGACGTGGCTCGAACGCGCGAAGCACGTGATCCTCGAGGTCAATTCGCGCCAGCCGCTCGGCCTCGACGGGATGCACGACATTTACTACGGCACCGCGCTGCCGCCGCATCGCAAGCCGATTCCGCTGACGAAAAGCGACGACCGGATCGGCGAGCCGTACCTGCGCTGTCCGGCCGACAAGATCGTCGCGATCGTCGAGACCGACGCGCCCGATCGCAGCAATGCGTTCTCCGCGCCGGACGAAACGTCGAAGCAGATCGCGCTGCAACTGATCGACTTCCTGCGCCACGAAGTGAAGCGCGGCCGCCTGCCTGAAAACCTGCTGCCGCTGCAGTCGGGCGTCGGCAACATCACGAACGCGGTGCTCGCGGAACTCAGCTCGGCCGGCTTCTCGAACCTCACCGCGTACACCGAAGTGATCCAGGACGCCATGCTCGACCTGCTCGACGACGGCACGCTCAGCTTCGCGTCGGCCACCGCGCTGTCGCTGAGCCCGGCCGCCGTGCAGCGCTTCGCCGACGAGATCGCGACGTTCCGCGAGAAGATCGTGCTGCGCTCGCAGGAGATCAGCAACCATCCGGAACTCGTGCGCCGCCTCGGCTGCATCGCGATGAACGGGATGATCGAGGCCGACATCTACGGCAACGTGAACTCGACGCACGTGATGGGTACGAAGATCCAGAACGGCATCGGCGGTTCGGGCGACTTCGCGCGCAACGGCTACCTGTCGTGCTTCATGTCGGCGAGTACCGCGAAGGGCGGCGCGATCTCGCGGATCGTGCCGATGGCGAGCCACGTCGACCATACCGAGCACGACGTCGCGGTGGTCGTCACCGAGCAGGGCCTCGCTGACCTGCGCGGCCTGTCGCCGAAGCAGCGCGCACGCAAGGTCATCGCGACCTGCGCGCACCCGGATTACCGGCCGATGCTCGAGGACTACTTTGAGCGTGCGTCGCGCGAGAGCTTCGGCAAGCACACGCCGCACCTGCTTGCCGAAGCGCTGTCGTGGCACGAGCGCTACGTGCGGACCGGGACGATGAAGGTCTGACGAGGCGCGGCGCGAAGCGGGCGCGCGCCGCGCGTGCGCTCGCCGTGATCGTCAATCCATCGCCGCGTGCGCGACATCGACGCTCGCCGTTTTCTGCGGCGGGCGGATCAGCAGCAACAGCGGAATCATCAGCAGCGTCGCGACGAACATCAGCTTGAAGTCGTTCAGGTACGCGATCATCGTCGCCTGCTGGTTGATCGTGCGGTCGAGCAGTGCGAAGTCGAGCCGGCTGCCGGCCATCGCCTGCACGGCCGGGTTGAACGGCGTGATGTGGGTCGCGAGGTCGGCATGCGCGACCTGCGTGTTGCGCGTCATCAGCGTCTGCACGATCGAGATGCCGATACTGCTGCCGATGTTGCGCATCAGGCTGTAGGTGGCCGTGCCGTCCGCACGCAGGTCGGGCGGCAGCGTCGAGAACGACAGCGCGCTCAGCGGCACGAACACGAGCCCCAGGCCGAAGCCCTGGACGACGCCTGGCCACACGATGTCCGACTCGGACAGCACCGCCGTGTACTGCATCATCTGCCACAGCGCGAGCGCTGAGATCGACAGCCCCGCGAGCAGCAGCAGCCGCGCATCCACGTATTTCAGCAGCCGCCCGACGAATAGCATCGCGATCATCGTGCCCGCGCCGCTCGGCGCGGTGACGAGGCCCGTCGTCGCGACCGGGTAGCCCATCAGGTTCTGCAGCATCGGCGGCAGCAGCGCGCGCGTCGCGTACAGCACCGCGCCGACGACGAAGATGAACAGCGTGCCGGTTGCGAAGTTCGGGTCGCGCAGCAGTTCCGACTTGAAGAACGACGCCTTGCCGACGGTCGCCGTATGCACGAGGAAGAACGCGAAGCCGAGCGCCGCGACGAGCGCCTCGATGCGGATTTCGTATGAACCGAACCAGTCGAGTTGTTCGCCGCGGTCGAGCATCGCCTGGAACGCGCCGATCGCGAGCGCCAGCGTCGCGAAGCCGAACGCGTCGAATTTCACGTGTGGGCGCGGTGCGCGCGCGGGCAGGAAGGTCATCACGCCGGCCAGCGCGAGCGCGCCGATCGGCACGTTGATGAAGAACACCCAGCGCCAGTTGTAGCTGTCGGTGAGCCAGCCGCCGAGCGTCGGGCCGAGGATCGGGCCGACCATCACGCCCATCCCCCAGATCGCCATCGCCTGGCCCTGTTTCTCGCGCGGGTTGATGTCGAGCAGGATCGACTGCGACAGCGGCACCAGCGAAGCGCCGAACACGCCCTGCAGCAGCCGCGCGCCGACGATCTGCACGAGCGTTTCGGACAGCCCGCACAGCGCCGATGCGACCGTGAAACCCGCGATCGACACGATCAGCAGCCGCTTGACGCTCAGCCGGTCGGACAGCCAGCCGGTGAGCGGCGTCGCGATTGCCGCGGCAACGATATAGGAGGTCAGCACCCACGTGATCTCGTCCTGCGACGCGGACAGCGTGCCCTGCATGTGCGGCAGCGCGACGTTCGCGATCGTGCTGTCGAGGGTCTGGATCAGCGTGGCGAGCATGATCGACAGGGTCAGCATCGGCCGGTTCAGGGCGGGCGAGGCGGGGGCGTCGGCGGCGGGGTTCAAGCGGTGTCTCCGTGGGGCGGTCGCCGTGGGCGGCGATCCGACATGACTCGAATTATAAGCACGCTTATTATATATCTGCTTATCGCCGGGTCTCGAGCCGAGGGCCAGTGACGGCTTGACCCTATAATCGCCGGATGGACAAGACCTACGAGAACCGGATCGGCTACCTGATTTCAGACGTAGCCCGCCTGCAAGGACGCCTGTTCGACCGGCGCGCGAAGCGCATCGGGCTGACGCGTGCGCAAAGCCGCGTGCTCGCGTACCTGACTTGGAAGGGCGAGATGAACCAGGCGCGGCTCGCCGAATGGCTCGAGATCACGCCGATCTCGCTCACGCGGCTGCTCGACCGGATGGAAGCTTATGGCTGGATCGAACGCATCGCGAACGACGACGACCGCCGCGCGTTCGTGATCCGGCTGACCGACAAGTCGCGCGAGATCTTTCCGCAGATGCTCGAAGTCGGCGATACCGTCGCCGACGACGGGCTGCGCGGCTTCACGCCCGACGAGCGCGATACGCTGGTGCGGCTTCTCGGGCGCGTGCGCCACAACCTGATCGACTGCGGCGGCGAATGATGCGCGTCGCCATCCGGGCGCGCCGGATGGCGGGATCGAAAACGACGGGAACGCCGGGAGACATGGCACGGGCACGACGTAGCGCGGGTTTCGGCGACGGCCGGCCGAGCCGGACCCGGACCCACCCGGCATGGCTCCTGCAAAGCCGTGTGCTCAACGGGCCAGCGCCGCGAGCGTGAACGCCGCCAGATAGAGCCCCACGCCGTACGACAGATGCGTGACGAGACTGCGTCGGCGCGCGACGCCCGGATGCGGCGTGCGCGACGCCGCAATGCCGAAGCCGAACGCAGGCTGCATCACGAAGAACGGTGCGACCACGCTGGCGAGGCCGGCCACGAGCGCGGGGAGCGGCGTCGGCGTGCCGATCCATTCCGTGCCCGCGATCGCGACGGGCAGCGCCGCGAACGCGATGCCGATCGCGTAATGCGCGATCCAGCCGAGCGCACGCTCGCCCGGCACGGGCGGTGCGGCGACGATCGACACATGCCGGAACCGGCCGTGCATCATGTGGCCGACCCAGCGGCCGACCAGTGCATAGTCGAGCGACGGAATGCCGAACGCACGCTGCCGGAACAGCGTCCACAGATCCATCACGAGGGTGGCGCCCGCGCCGATCGGCAGCAGGTCGAGCAGGACGTCGGGCGGGCTCATCGCGCACCTCCGCGGCGAACGGCGACGGCTGCGCGGCGCAGCGGAATACGAGTCGGTTTCAGCGGTTTCATGGCGGTCCACGCTTGTCTTTACGAAGTCGAGCGACTATCTTGCAACTTCAAGTTAACTTGAGGTCAAGCATGAGCCGTCTGGACATTGCGGACGTCGCGCGGCGCACGGGATTGCCCGCGTCGACGCTGCGCTACTACGAGGAGAAGGGGCTGATCGTCCCGACCGGCCGGCATGGGCTGCGGCGGCAATACGACGAATCGGTGCTGGAGCGCCTGGCGTTGATCGCGCTCGGCCGCGAGGCCGGTTTTTCGCTCGACGACATCCTCGCGATGGTCGGCGCGGACGGCCGGCCCGCGATCGATCGCGCGAAGCTCGACGGCAAGGCCGACGAACTCGATCGCACGATTCGCCGTCTCGGCGCCGTGCGCGATGCGCTGCGGCATGCGGCCGTGTGTCCGGCGCCGAACCATCTCGAATGTCCGTCGTTCCAGAAGCTGCTGCGGATCGCCGCGCATCGTCATCCGGCGCGCCGTACCAAGGCGGACGGCGCGTAAGTCGTCCGCCTGCGCGATGCGCGTGCATCGACGGGTGGCGGAGTCGGTCGGACTACCGGGCGGCGCGCTGCGCCAGTGCGGCCGGACGTCGTCAACAAGACGTCCGACGCATGACTCATCCCGCGTAATACACGCGGCACTCCATCTCGCGCCCGCGCACGATGCGCTTGCCGACGAGCGAGCCGAACGTTTCGGTGAAGACGGTGCGCTGGTGTTCGCACTGCACCGCGTCGTAGAAATAGAGCGAAACCCAGTCCATCGTGTGGCCGGATTCCGGCGTGCGCGCGGCGGCGTGCAGGCACAGCGCCGTGAAATGCCAGCCGCCTTTCGTCATGTGCATCACGGGCGGCGGCACGTAGTCGTCCGCGTTCATGCGTCGGTGCGTGAGCATCGGCAGCATGCCGGCGGCGGCCTTGTTGCGGTACTGGCGATCGATGTAGAGCAGCAGCTCGATGGGCGGCTCCGTGCCGGGGCCGGCGTTTTCCACGTGGCCCTGCCAGCGCCGGCGGCGGCTCAGCACGTCGTCGAGCGCGGTGCGGATGCCGACCGCACGCCGCGGGCCGACGCCCGCGATCGTTTCGAGCTGGCCGTTGCGGGCCGCGCGTTCGAGCTCCTCGAGCGTGTCGATGTGCAGCGTGTCGTGAATGCGCAGCGCGAGCGCGTGGCCGATACCCGGCACGGCCTCGAATGCGGACGTCCGTTCGGCATCGCCGCGCAGCCGGTCGAGCTGGCGCCAGCGTCCCGTCACCAGCAACTCGGCGATCGCCTGCGCGACACCCGTGCCGATGTCGGGCAGTGCGCCCAGCGCATCGACGCCGCCGGCTTCGAACAATGTGCGGAGGTTGCGGTCGAGTACATCGACCGTATCGGCCGACGCGCGGTACGCAGCGACGCGGTAAGGATTCGCGCCCTGGTCGGCAAGCCACTGCGCGGCCTCGCGCAGGCATGCCGCGATGTGCCGGTTTTCCTCGTACGTTTGGCTGGCGGTCGACTGCATGGAGAGGGACCCGGGGAAGCACAAACGGAATGGACGCGGCGAGCGATGCGCCGGTCGGCTTTTGATCATTGTCGCGACGCACGACGTGCAAAACTTGATGCACATCAAATCGCAAACGTAACACAGGCGCGGAGTGTACGGTCGTGCCGCATGCCGGCACGACCGTGCGTCGCGTGACGCGATTACGCGTCGAGAAACGACTGCGCGTTCTCGGCCTCGGCGGCCGTGCGCAGCGCGGCGAGCGCCCGCTTCTCGATCTGCCGCACGCGTTCGCGCGACATGCCCGCGTCCTGCGCGATCGCGTCGTACGTATCGGGCTCGGTGCCGCCGAGGCCGAACCGCCGGCGCAGCACGTCGGCCTCGGCCGGCGTGACCGAACGCAGCAGCGACGTCACGCATTCGCGCATGCGTGTGTCGGCCAGTTGCTCGAACGGGCTGGCCGACGCACGATCCTCGATCAGGTCCACGAGGCCGGTGTCCGTGTCGGGCAGCGGCGTGTCGAGCGAGACGGGCTCGGCGGGCAGCGCGAGCACCGCGCGCAGCTTGTCCTCGTCGAACCCGGTTTCGGCCGCGAGTTCGGCAGGCGTTGCCTGGCGGCCGGTGCGCTGGCGAAAGCGCAGCGCATGCCGCCGTACACGCTGGTACTGGTCGCCGACGTGCACGGGCACGCGGATCGTGCGCGAGCGATCCGCGACCGCGCGCGCGACCGCCTGGCGGATCCACCAGGTCGCATAGGTCGAGAACTTGAACCCGCGCCGATATTCGAATTTCTCGATCGCGCGCATCAGGCCGAGACAGCCGTCCTGCACGAGATCGGGCAGGTCGATGCCGCGGTTCATGTACTTGCGCGCGATCGACAGCACGAGCCGCAGGTTCGCCTCGAGCATCGCGCGTGTCGCGTCGTGCACCTTCTGCTGGCCGTCGGTCAGCGCTGCCGCGAGGGCACGCCGGGCGACCGCGTCGAAGCAGCCGGCTTCGCCCGCGGCGGCGTCATGCGGTGCTGCCGCGAGCGCGCGCACGACGCGGCTTGCGTCATCGACGGCCGGCGCGACCCACGCGATCGAACCGAGCAGGGCAGCCATGCGGTTGCGCGCGTCGCGGTATTCGTCCGAACGGCAGCCATGCGCAAGCAATGCGCCGCGCAGCGCCGACACGGCTGCCTGCAGCGCGTCGTAGCTGGCGGGCACGGGCGTGTCGCCGTCGCCGTCATCGGGCGATCCGGTTGCGCTGGCGGCACCCGTTGCACGGTGACGCGCAAGCAGCGCGTCGACCGCCGCCGGACAGCCGGCGAGCGCGTGCAGCACCTGGTGGCGGCCCGTCTCGATTTCGCGGGCGAGCACGATTTCACCTTCGCGCGTGAGCAGCGGCACCGCCTGCATGCGCCGCATGTAGAGCGCGAGCGGATCGGTCGACGCGCTCGTGCCGCGTGCGAGGTCGCCAAGCACGGCCCGGCCTTCGTCGAGCGTGTCGCGATCGACATCGACAGGTGCCGGGCCGGCGAACGGCGCAGGTGCGGCCGGCTCGTCGAGCACGGCGATGCCGATGTCGGCGAGCGCGGCGCGCACGACGTCGAGCGCGTCGGCGCTGTCGCTTTCGGGCGGCAGCGCGTCGACGAGGTCGGCGTGCGTCAGATAACCCTGTTCGCCGGCGAGCGCCAGCAACTGGATGATCGGATCGAGCGGCGTGTCCGCCCGGGGAGTGGGGCGTGGCGTAGTCATGTCGATGGCGGCGTGAGCCGCGCTCCTGTCGGGGGCGGACCGAAGTCTGCCGGTTTCCGGCCGCCGGGTGTCCGCGAACGCTCGTCCGCGCCGGTCAGCCTGACATCGTTCAAGTTGAGGGCATTTGCGCCAACTTCAACGCGGGCGCGGCAGACGGGCCAGCACGCAGCATACCCGCACCACCGCCGGCGCAGGAAACAAAAAGTAACCGATCATACCCGCTGAAATCTGCAGGGGACGTAAGCTAGAGTCAGGCGCGCGCCCGGCGGCGGCGCGCGGATTTTGCCGGAGCACGAGATGAACCCGATTCCCGCCGCGAGACCCGCCGTCATCGCGTTGTCCGCGCTGACGCTCGGCGGCTGCTACTACACGAGCCCGTACGGCTATGCGCCTTATTACGCACCGGTGCCCGCCACGGTAACGCAGCGCGAGATTCCGGTTGCACCGGCCGCGCCCGGTCCGGCCGTTTCGCCGGCGCCCACCGCGCCCGACACGTCGGCCGACGTCGGCACGCCGGCGCCGGTCTATGTCGTGCCGGCCTATGTGCCGCCGCCGTATCCGTACTACTACCCCGCGTACTACCCGGGCTGGTACGGGCCGCCCGTCACGATCGGCTTCTGGGGCCGTTGGGGCGGTGGATACTGGGGCGGGCGCGGCGGGTACTGGCATCGTCCGTGGGGCGGCGGGCATTGGGGCGGCGGCCACTGGGGCGGCGGCCATCGGCACTGACCGACGTGCGGCGGGGCCGCGCGGGAGAGCATCATGAGCAACACGATTGTCCGAAGTCTGTGCGTCGTCCTGCTTGGCCTCGCGGCCGCGCCAGGCGTCGCCGATGCGCAGAGCACCGCTTACACGAACTCGCCGGCCGAACTGTTCGCCGGGCCGGCGCCTGATTATCCGGTGGTCGCGGAGCTCCCGCCCGACACGGCGCTGGACGTATTCGGCTGCCTGAGCGACTACTCGTGGTGCGACGTCGCGCTGCCGGGCGTGCGCGGCTGGATCGATGCGCAGTTGCTTGCGTATCCGTACCAGGGCAGCTACGTGCCGGTGCTCGAATACGGCGCGATCATCGGCGTCCCGGTGACCGGATTCGCGATCGCCGCGTACTGGGATCGTTATTACCGGCACCGCCCGTGGTTCCACGACCGCGATCGCTGGGCGCATCGCGCGGAACCGCGGCTCGGCCCCGGCGGGTTCCCGCCGGGACAGGGCCGTCCGCAGCCGGGCGGGCCGATCCAGGCCGCGCCGGGCGGCCCGTCGCCTGGGCCGCATGATGCGCGGCCGTCGGCCACGCGCGGCGGCTGGAACGGAGCGAACCGTACGCAGCCGCCGGCGGCACCTGCGCCGATGCCGGGCGCGGCGGGCAATGCTCGTTCGGCAAGCCCGCCGCCGGCCGTCATGCATCCATCACCCGCACCGGGCGGTGAAGTCCGTGCGATGCCGCCGCCGATGCGTCAGGGAGGAGGAGGTGGCGGCGGTGGTGGTGGCGGTGGCGGCGGTTACGTGCGGCCGCAAGGTGGTGGAAATGGCGGCGGTAGCCACGGCGGCGGTGGCGCAGGAGGCGTCGGATCCGACGAATTCCGTCGCTGACGGCGCCGGCGCGGCGGGTTCGCCGCGCGCCGGACGAAAAAAAGCCGCTCCGGAGAGCGGCTTCTGGATCGGGCGAGCGGGCGAGCGGGCGGTCAGGCGGTTGTATGGCCCGCAGCCCGACCGGATGGGATGCCCGTTGCCGGTACCCGTCGCCGGCCGACCGTCGCCGGTAGGCCGACCCGTCAGTCGTCGAGCAGCGACAGGTCGCGCACCGCACCCTTGTCGGCCGACATGACCAGCTTCGCGTAGGCCTTCAGCGCCGCGGACACCTTGCGCGGGCGCGGCTGCGCCGGCTTCCAGCCCTTCGCGTTCTGCTCTTCGCGGCGGCGCGCCAGTTCGTCGTCCGAAACCAGCACGTCGATCGTGCGGTTCGGGATGTCGATGCGGATCTTGTCGCCGTCGCGCACGAGGCCGATCGCGCCGCCCGCTGCCGCTTCCGGCGAGCAGTGACCGATCGACAGGCCCGACGTGCCGCCCGAGAAGCGGCCGTCCGTCAGCAGCGCGCATGCCTTGCCGAGCCCCTTCGACTTGATGTAGCTGGTCGGGTAGAGCATTTCCTGCATGCCGGGGCCGCCCTTCGGGCCTTCGTAGCGCACGATCACGATGTCGCCGGCCTTGACCTTGTCGTTGAGGATGTTCTCGACCGCTTCATCCTGCGATTCGGTCACGTGAGCCGAGCCTTCGAACACGAGGATGCTCTCGTCGACACCGGCCGTCTTCACCACGCAGCCGTCGAGCGCGATGTTGCCCGTCAGCACGGCGAGGCCGCCTTCCTTCGAGAACGCATGCTCGTACGAGCGGATGCAGCCTTCGGCGCGGTCGAGGTCGAGGCTCGGCCAGCGCGTGTCCTGGCTGAACGCGACCTGCGTCGGGATGCCGGCCGGGCCGGCCAGGTAGAACGTGCGGACCGCGTCGTCCTGCGTGCGGACGATGTCCCACTGGTCGAGCGCGTCCTTCAGCGTCGGTGCGTGCACGGTCGGCACGTCGGTGTGCAGCTTGCCGGCGCGCTCGAGCTCGCCGAGGATCGCCATGATGCCGCCGGCGCGGTGCACGTCCTCGATGTGGTACTTGTTCGTGTTCGGCGCGACCTTGCACAACTGCGGCACGACGCGCGACAGGCGGTCGATGTCCTTCATCGTGAAGTCGATGCCGGCTTCCTGCGCGATCGCCAGCAGGTGCAGGATCGTGTTGGTCGAACCGCCCATCGCGATGTCGAGCGTCATTGCGTTCTCGAACGCCTTGAAGCCGACCGAGCGCGGCAGCACGCGTTCGTCGTCCTGCTCGTAGTGCTGGCGGGTCAGCTCGACGATGCGGCGGCCGGCGCGCTTGAACAGTTGCTCGCGATCGGCGTGCGTGGCGACTACCGTGCCGTTGCCGGGCAGCGACAGGCCGAGCGCTTCGGTCAGGCAGTTCATCGAGTTCGCGGTGAACATGCCCGAGCACGAGCCGCAGGTCGGGCAGGCCGAACGTTCGACTTCGGCGACTTCGGCGTCGGAATACGACGGGTCGACCGCGATCACCATCGCGTCGACGAGGTCGAGCTTCTTCAGTTCGACGGTCTTGGTGACCGGGTTCGCGAGGCGCGTCTTGCCGGCTTCCATCGGGCCGCCCGACACGAAGATCACCGGGATGTTGAGGCGCATCGCGGCCATCAGCATCCCCGGCGTGATCTTGTCGCAGTTCGAGATGCATACCATCGCGTCCGCGCAGTGCGCGTTCACCATGTATTCGACCGAGTCGGCGATGATGTCGCGGCTCGGCAGCGAATAGAGCATGCCGTCGTGGCCCATCGCGATGCCGTCGTCGACCGCGATCGTGTTGAATTCCTTCGCGACGCCGCCGGCAGCCTCGATTTCGCGCGCGACGAGCTGGCCGAGATCCTTCAGGTGCACGTGCCCGGGCACGAACTGGGTGAACGAGTTGACGACCGCGATGATCGGCTTCGAGAAATCGTCGTCTTTCATGCCGGTGGCGCGCCACAGCGAGCGCGCACCTGCCATGTTGCGGCCGGCGGTGGAGGTTTTGGAACGGTAAGTGGGCATTGTGGTTGCTGAAGAAATATCGCGGAAAAGGGTGGAGGCACGGGAATAAAGGCCTCTCTCGCGCCCGTGCGAACAACCTCTTGAGCTGCGCCCTGGGCAAACCGGGCGATTATCCCACAGCCGCCGCGGGCGTGGCGCCCGCGGGGCCGGCGGCCGGCGCGTGCGATGTGCGCGGCGCGGCCCGCGCGGGCGGTTGCGGGACGCCCGCGCGGCCGGTCCGGGAGGCGGCCGGATGGCGCTTTATCGACGATGCATGCGCGCCGCCTCCGCGTTCCGGCGTCAGTCGAGCAGCGTCAGGATCTCGTCGTAAAGCGCCGTCGGAATCCGCACGCCGTTCGCGATGCTGCGCGCGCGGGCGTCGAAGCGCCGTTGCGACGGCAGCCGCGCGCCCTGCGCGACGATCGACCCGAACATCCGCTCGCCGCGCGCGAGCCCCGCGTCGAGATCGTCGCCGAGGAACACCTTCGGATCGAACGCGATCACGAGCTCGCCGTGACACGGCGTCGCGCCGATGCCTTCGTCGAAGTCCATCGATTCCTGGCTCGTCATGTCGCCGATCAGCGCGCCGCCGAGCAGTTCGACCATCGCCGCGAGCGCCGAGCCCTTGTGGCCGCCGAACGTGCGCATCGCGCCCTGCAGCGCGGCCTTTGGATCGGTGGTCGGCTGGCCGTCGGCGTCGATCGCCCAGTGCGGCGGAATCGCCTTGCCTTGCTTCGCGTGCAGCTCGATGTCGCCGCGCGCGATCGCGCTCGTCGCGAAATCGAACACGAACGGCTCGCCGCCCGGGCGCGGCCACGCGAACGCGATCGGGTTCGTGCCGAACACGGGTTCGCGGCCGCCTTCCGGCGCGACCCAGCTATGGCTCGGGTTCATCGCGATGCCGACCAGCCCCTCGGCCGCGATCGCCTCGACCTCGGGCCACAGCGCGGAGAAGTGGTAGCAATGGTTGATCGCCATCGCGGCGATCCCGTGCTGCTTCGCCATCTCGACGAGCACGGGCAGCCCGGTTTCGAAGCTCAGCAGCGAGAAGCCGCGATGCGCGTCGACCGCGACGATCGACGACGACAGCCGGCGCAGCGTCGGCACCGCTTGCGGATCGACCTTGCCCTTGCGCAGCGAACGCACGCAGACGAGCAGCCGGTACACGCCATGCGAATGGCATTCGTCGCGCTGGCCCTGCGTGATCACGTTGGCGATGGCCCGCGCATGCGCGTCGGACATCCCGTTGTGCGTCAGCACGCGCAGCGCGAGCGCATGGACTTCGTCGAGCGACAGGACGACTTCGGCGGTTTGCTCAGACATGGTTCACCTCGCGCGGCGCGGGCACGCCGTCGATGCGCTGCGGCACGTTCAGCGGATTGCCGTTGCGGATCGCTTCCGGCAACAGCGCGTCCGGCAGGTCCTGGTACGACACGGGGCGCAGGAAGCGCTCGATCGCGCGTGCGCCGACGGACGTCGTGCGCGTGTCGGACGTCGCCGGGAACGGGCCGCCGTGCACCATCGCATGGCCGACCTCGACGCCGGTGCCGAAACCGTTGACGAGAATGCGGCCGGCCTTGCGCTCGAGCGTCGGGCGCAGCGCGGCGAACAGCGACGTGTCGCCGTCGGCGAGATGCGCGGCGATCGTCAACTGGCCTTCGAGCGACTTCAGTACGCGATGCAGCGTGTCGGCGTCCGGGCAGCGCACGATCAGCGAAGCGGGGCCGAACACTTCCTCGCGCAGTTCGGGGCGCGCGATGAACGCGTCGGCCGACGTCGCGAACAGCGCCGCGCGTGCCTGATAGCGACTGCCCTCGACGCCTTCCGCGAGCAATTCGACCGCATCGTGCCCGCGCAGCGCCGCGACGCCTTGCGTGTAGCTCGCGTGGATGTGCGGCGTCAGCATCGTCTGCGCGGCCGCCGCGCGCACGGCATCGGCCGCTGCGGCTTCGAACGCGCGCAGCGCCGGGCCGTCGACCGCGAGCACGAGGCCCGGGTTCGTGCAGAACTGGCCGGCGCCGAGCGTGAGCGATGCGACGAACTGCGGCGCGATCGCATCGTGACGCGCATCGAGCGCGGCGGGAAACAGCAGCACCGGATTGATCGAGCTCATTTCCGCATAGACGGGAATCGGCTCGGGGCGTGCGGCCGCGATGTGCATCAGCGCGACGCCGCCGCGACGCGAGCCGGTGAAGCCGACGGCCTTGATGCGCGGATCGGCGACGAGCGCCTGGCCGATCTCGCGCGACGCGTCGAACAGCAGCGAGAACACGCCGGCCGGCATCCCGCATTCGCGGGCGGCCTGCTGGATCGCGCGGCCGACGAGTTCCGACGTGCCGGGATGTGCGGAATGCGCCTTGACGATCACCGGGCAGCCGGCCGCGAGTGCCGAGGCCGTATCGCCGCCGGCGACCGAGAACGCGAGCGGGAAATTCGACGCGCCGAACACGGCGACGGGCCCGACCGCGACGTTGCGCAGGCGCAGGTCGACACGCGGCAGCGGCTTGCGCTCGGGGCGCGCCGGATCGATCCGTGCATCGAGAAAGCCGCCGTCGCGCACCAGCGACGCGAACAGCGCGAGCTGGCCGACCGTGCGGCCGCGTTCGCCTTCGATGCGTGCGCGCGGCAGGCCCGTTTCGGCGACGCAGCGCTCGATCAGGTCGTCGCCGAGCGCCATGATGTGGCGGCCGATTGCGTCGAGAAATGCGGCGCGCGCGTCGAGCGTCGTTTCGCGATACGTGTCGAACGCGTCGTCGGCGAGCGCACAGGCCGTCTCCAGGTCGTGCAGGCTCGCGCCGCCGAAAGCAGGTTGGAGTGGCTCGCCCGTCGCGGCGGCGATCGCGTGGAGGGTGCCGTTCTGTCCGGCGACGGCTGACTGGCCGATCAGGAGCTGACCTGTGAGTTGCATGGTTTTCCTCGAAAAAAAAACAGGGGCCGGGCGTGGTGCGCCCGGCCGGAGTGACGGTGAGAAAGGGGGCGGGTGCGTCAGTTCTCGTCGTCGTCGAGCTGCAGCTTGTCGGAACGCACGCCGGTATTCGCACCCCAGTAGTAGATGACGAGCGCGACGGCCGCGACGACGACCGTGTCGTACGGGTGCGCGAGTTGGCCCGTGCCGCCGAAACCGCCGAGATACGACAGCACGATCATTGCGGCATAAAACGCGATCAGCCACGCGGACGAGCGCACCTGTTCGGCGAGGCTCAGGTGCGCGGTCGGCACCCAGCGGCGGCACGCGAGATAGATGACGAACATCGCGATCTGCAGGCCGAGCAGCCAGGACACCGTGCTCCAGCCCGACCAGTAGACGATCAGCGCGGCGATCACGAACGACGCGGGCCCGGTGATGCCGAATGCGCTCGCGCGGAACGGCCGCGGCAGGTCGGGCGCGGTGCGGCGCAGCGCGGCGACCGATACGGGCGCGACCGCGTAGCTCAGCACCAGCGCGGCCGACACGATGTTGATCAGCGCTTCCCACGACGGGAACGGCATCGTCCAGAAGATCGCGAGGCCGAACGTGAGCCACAGGCCCGCGCGCGGGATGCCCGACGCTTCGTCGACGCGCGTGAACACCTTGAAGAAGGTGCCCGTCTTCGCCCAGCCGTAGACCACGCGCGGCGTCGCGTTCATGTAGATGTTGCCGCAGCCGCTCGGCGAGATCATCGCGTCGGCGACGACCATCACAGCGAGCCAGCCGACGCCGAGCGCGAGCGCGATGTCGCGGTACGGCAGCGTGAACGCCTTGCTGATGTCGTGCCAGCCGCCGGCGAGCATCGCGGTCGGGATGCTGCCGATGAACGCGAGCTGCAGCAGCACGTAGATCAGCGTCGACAGCAGGATCGACAGGATCAGCGCGATCGGGATCGTGCGCTGCGGATTGCGCACCTCGCTCGCGACCGACACGATCGGCGTGAGCCCGAGATACGCGAAGATGATGCCGCCCGCGGATACGGCCATCTCGATGCCCGGCATGCCGAACGGCGCGAAACCGTGCACGGTCAGGTTCGCGGGCTTGAAGAACGTGAACAGCACGCCGATCACCGCGAGCGGCACGATGAACTTGAAGATGCTGATGATGTTGTTCGCCTTCGCGAACGTCTTCACGCTCGAATAGTTCAGGTAAAAGAAGAAGCAGAGCAGCGCGGCCTGCACGAGCCAGCCGATTGTCGTCGGGTCGCTCGACCCTTCGACCGTCAGGCCCGGAAACCACGCGGCTGCATATTGGCGCGCGGCGACGACTTCGATCGCGATCAGGCTCGAAAAGGCGATCAGCGTGATGAAGCCCATCAGGTAGCCGAGCAGCGGGCCGTGCGAGAACACCGGGTAGCGGACCACGCCGCCCGCGCGCGGCAGCGCAGCGCCGAGTTCGCAGTAGACGATGCCGAGCAGCAGCACCGCGAAGCCGCCGAGCAGCCACGAGAAGATGCCGGCCGGGCCGGCGATCGTCGACACGTGGCTTGCGGCGAACAGCCACCCCGAACCGAAAATGGCGCCGAGACCGATGAACGTGAGATCGGTCAGCGACAACTGTTTCTTGAACTTGCCGTGACCCGCGTCGGAGTGCGCGGTACGGGAAAGCGGGACAGACGGGTGAGCGTTGCCTTGGCCTGGCATGGGCTTGTCTCCTGGGGGAATGGCGGTGCAGGCGTCGTATGCGCCGCGCTCCGACGGAGCAGCGGCGCACGCCTGCCGGCCGGCGTCGCCCGGTTCGAACGACCGGGGCGGGCCGCGGGCCGTTCACGCGCGGCGCAGGCGGGCGCCGGGGCGAACGGGCCCGCAGGCCATGCCGGACCGGAGACGGCGGCGCGCGGGGGGAAGCCTGCACGCCGCCGCAGGGGGAGTCGATCAGAGACCGACGTCGGGCAGCGCCGGGCGCGTTTCGAGCGCCTTCGCGACGATTGCCTTCACTTCCGCGAGCGTGTCGCCCTGCAGCGCGAGGCGCGGCGGACGCGTGATCGCGCTGCCGCGGCCGACCAGTTCTTCGCACAGCTTGATGCACTGCACGAGGTCGGGGCGTGCGTCGAGGTGCAGCAGCGGCATGAACCAGCGGTACAGCGCGAGCGCTTCGTCGAAGCGCTTTTGCTTCGCAAGGCGGAACAGCGTCTCGCCTTCCTTCGGGAACGCGTTCGACATGCCCGACACCCAGCCTTCGGCACCGACCGCGATGCTTTCGACCACGACGTCGTCGAGGCCCGCGAACAGCACGAAGCGATCGCCGACTGCATTGCGCAGGTCGATGAAGCGGCGCGTGTCGCCCGACGAATCCTTGAAGCAGACGATGTTCTCGCAGTCCTGCAGCGCGATCAGCACGTCGGGCGTCACGTCGTTCTTGTAGATCGGCGGGTTGTTGTAGACCATCACCGGCAGGTCGGTGCTCGTCGCGACCGCGCGGAAGTGCGCGGCGGTTTCATGCGGCTTCGCCGAGTAGACCAGCGCGGGCATGACCATCACGCCGTCGACGCCGACGCGCTGCGCTTCGCGCACCGTGTTGCGTGCGAATTCGGTCGTGAATTCGGCGATGCCGGCGATCACCGGAATCTTGCCGCCGGCCGCGTCGCGCGCAGCCTCGATCACCTGCAGCTTCTCGCTCGTCGACAGCGACGTGTTTTCGCCGACCGTGCCGCAGACCACGAGGCCCGACACGCCGTCGTTCACCAGGTTCTTCACCACGCGGTGCGTGGCGTCGATGTCGAGGGAAAAGTCCGGCTTGAACTGGGTGCTGACGGCCGGGAAAACCCCGGTCCATTGAATGGCTTTGCGGCTCACTGAAATCTCCTACGTTCGTATCGGTCGGCCGACAGGTGTGTCGGTGTGGCAACCAGTATCGCCGCGCAAATGCCCATCACGCTTGAGTCGTATCGCGGAGCAAAATGACGAAATCGGCACAGCGGCCGGCAGGGGCGCGAAGGGCGCCTCGCGCTATGCCGATTTCGTCGTCGTCCCCATCGAAAAGCCACAAGCGGACGGACGCGCGACAGAGGAAGCTATGCTCCTTTCCCCACTTCGGACGGCTCATGATGAAGCGCATCCAGATCATCGATTCGCACACGGGCGGCGAACCCACTCGGCTCGTCGTGTCCGGATTCCCCTCGCTCGGCAGCGGCACGATGGCCGAGCGCCGCGACGTGCTCGCGCGCGAGCACGACCGTTACCGTACCGCGTGCATCCTCGAGCCGCGCGGCAGCGACGTGCTGGTCGGCGCGCTGCTGTGCGAACCCGTGTCGCCCGACGCGGCGGCCGGCGTGATCTTCTTCAACAATAGCGGCTATCTCGGGATGTGCGGGCACGGCACGATCGGCGTCGTGCGCACGCTGCATCACATGGGGCGCATTCGGCCCGGCATTCATCTGATCGAAACGCCCGTCGGCACCGTCGAGGCGACGCTGCACGACGACCTGTCGGTCAGCGTGCGCAACGTGCCCGCGTATCGCCACGCGAAGGGTGTCGCGGTCGACGTGCCGGGTTACGGCCCCGTGAAGGGCGACATCGCGTGGGGCGGCAACTGGTTCTTCCTGATCAGCGACCACGGGCAGCGCGTCGCCGGCGACAACGTCGCGGCGCTCACCGCGTATGCGTCGGCCGTGCGCGAAGGGCTCGAACGCGCGGGCATCGCCGGCGCGAACGGCGGCGAGATCGACCATATCGAGCTGTTCGCCGACGATCCCGAGCACGACAGCCGCAGCTTCGTGCTGTGCCCGGGCCTCGCGTACGACCGTTCGCCGTGCGGCACCGGCACGAGCGCGAAGCTCGCGTGCCTCGCGGCCGACGGCAAGCTCGCGCCGGGCGCCGTGTGGCGGCAGGCGAGCGTGATCGGCAGCGTGTTCCACGCGAGCTACGAGCAGGCCGACGGCGGCATCGTGCCGACGATCCGCGGCAGCGCGCACCTGAGCGCGGAAGCGACGCTGCTGATCGAGGAAGACGATCCGTTCGGCTGGGGCATCGCGCCGTGAGCGACGCAAGTACCGACGTCGTCGTGATCGGCGCCGGCATCGTCGGCGCGGCGTGCGCGCACGAACTCGCGCAGCGCGGGCTGCGCGTGCTCGTCGTCGACGACGCGAGCGGCGGTGCGACCGGCGCGGGGATGGGCCACCTCGTCGCGATGGACGACAACGCGGCCGAGCTCGCGCTGAGCCATTACTCGATCGAACTGTGGCGCGCGTTGAGCGGCGAGATGCCGGAAGGCTGCGCGTACCGCAACTGCGGCACGCTGTGGCTCGCGGCCGACGCGCACGAGATGGATCTCGCGCGCGCGAAGCAGGCGACGCTTGCCGCGCACGGCGTGGCCGGCGAGCTGATCGACGCGGCGACGCTCGCGCAACTGGAGCCGATGCTGCGCGCCGGGCTCGGCGGCGCGCTGAAGATTCCCGGCGACGCGATCCTCTATGCGCCCGTCACCGCGAACTGGCTGCTGCAGCGCGCCCCGCGCATCACGTTGCGCCGCGACCGGGCCATGGCGGTCGACGGCACGAGCGTGACGCTCGCGAGCGGCGACACATTGCGCGCGGAACGCGTGGTCGTCGCGAACGGCGTCGCGGCGCGCACGCTGCTGCCCGAACTGCCGCTGCGCCCGAAAAAGGGCCACCTGCTGATCACCGATCGCTATCCGGGCCACGTGTCGCACCAGCTCGTCGAGCTGGGTTATGCGGCGAGCGCGCATGCGAGCGACGGCACGTCGGTCGCGTTCAACGTGCAGCCGCGGCCGACCGGCCAGTTGCTGATCGGCTCGTCGCGCCAGTTCGATACCGAGGACGCGCGCGTCGAGCCGCCCGTGCTTGCGCGGATGCTGCGTCGCGCGGTTGGCTATCTGCCGGATCTGGCCGACCTGAACGGGATCCGTTCATGGACAGGGTTCCGTTCCGCGAGCCCCGACGGCCTGCCGCTGCTCGGCGAGCACCCGGCGCGGCCGGGCGTGTGGCTCGCGGTCGGGCACGAAGGGCTCGGCGTGACGACCGCGCCGGGCAGCGCGCGGCTCGTCGCCGCGCAGATGGCCGGCGAACGGCCGCCCATCGATATCGAACCGTATTTGCCGGGACGCTTCCTGACCGCGTCCCCCGTAGCTGGAGCGCTGACATGATCATTCATCTGGACGGCCGCGCGCTGACGGTGGCCGACGGCGCGACCGTCGCGGCCGCCGTCGCGGCGAGCGGCGACGACACGACGCGCGTGTCGTGCACGGGTGCGGCGCGTGCGCCGTTTTGCGGAATGGGCATCTGCCAGGAGTGCCGGATGACGATCGACGGCAGGCGTCGGCTGGCCTGCCAGACGTTGTGCCGCGACGGAATGCAGGTGGAGCGCACCAGATGAAACAGGAACGACTGAGCGTCGACGTCGCGATCGTCGGGGCCGGCCCGGCCGGGTTGTCGGCCGCGCGGGCCGCCGCGCAAAGCGGTGCAACGGTTGCGATCGTCGACGACAACCCGCGCGCGGGCGGGCAGATCTGGCGGCAAAGCGCAGCGGCCACGCCGGTTTCGGCCGCCGCCGAACGCCTCGCCGTCCTGCGGCAGCCGAACGTCACGCACCTTGCAGCGACGCGCATCGTCGCCGAAACGCAGCCGGGCACGCTGCTGCTCGAGGACGACGAACGCGGGCTGCTGCTCGATTTCCGGACGCTGATTCTCTGCTGCGGCGCACGCGAGCTGCTGCTGCCGTTTCCGGGCTGGACGCTGCCGGGCGTCACGGGCGCAGGCGGCTTGCAGGCGCTGATCAAGTACGGCCTCGACGTGTGTGGGCAGCGCACGGTGATCGCGGGCAGCGGGCCGCTGCTGCTGGCGAGCGCGGCGACGGCCCGTCAGGCCGGCGCGCGCGTGTCGCACGTGCTCGAACAGGCCGCATGGGGCGACGTGGCCGGCTTCGGCGCAGGGCTGTGGCGCTGGCCGTCGAAGCTCGCGCAGGCCGCGAAGCTCGTCACGGCCGCTTATCGGCCCGATGCGCACGTCGTCGAGGCGTTCGGCGACAAGCGGCTCGAACGCGTGCGGATCCGCCAAGGCGATCGCGAGTTCGTCGTCGATTGCGACCGGCTCGCGTGCGGCTTCGGCCTCGTGCCGAACACCGTGCTGCCGAGCCACCTCGGCTGCCGGATCGAGAACGGCGCGGTGGCGGTCGACGCGCACCAGCGTACGAGCCGCGACGGGTACTTCGCGGCCGGCGAGTGCACGGGCGTCGGCGGCAGCGAGCTGGCGATGGTCGAAGGCGAAATCGCCGGTTATGCGGCGACTGGGCAGACCGCGCCGTTGGCCGCGCTCGTCGCGCGGCGCGCGCACTGGCAGGCGTTTGCCGATGCCGTACGCGAGCGTTTCGCGATTCGCGAGCCGATCCGCCGGCTCGCGCGGCCCGATACGCTGCTGTGCCGCTGCGAGGATGTGCGTTTCGATGCGGTCGCACGCGAGCCGGGCTGGACGGCCGCGAAGCTGCAGTCGCGCTGCGGGATGGGCGCGTGCCAGGGCCGCGTATGCGGCGCGGCCGCGCAGGCGCTGTTCGGCTGGACGCCACCCGTGCCGCGCACGCCGCTCGTGCCCGCGCGGGTCGGCACGCTGATGCTGGACGGCACGGCATCCTGCGACGGCGCGTGACGCGTCGCAGTGAAGCGGCCCGGTCGATGCCGGGCCGCGTCATTCACTCCACCTCGACCTTCTCCCATCCACTGACCTGAGGCGCCGCACAGGCGCGCAGGCACTCGATCGTCGCGGCCCCGGCAGCGCGATTCGCGCTGTCGGGGTGCCGGTACATCGACACCGCGCCCTGGCCCTCGAGCTCCATCGGCAGGATGCTGGCGCGCGGCATGGTTCGCGCTGATGCGGCGCGTGCGTCGGCCGCCAGTGCGATTGCGGGCGAGCAAACCTGAGCGAAGAGGGCACAAGGTCGCCGATGGATAAACGGCGGGAAGCAATATTATATTTATAGATATAATATTGTTTTGTTAATTGTCCTCCCGCCCCGATGAACAACGACCCTCCCGCCGGGCTGCCCGAGCCCGACCAGATGCGCGCCGCCGCCGAATCGGCCTGTGCGTTCCTCAAGGTGCTGTCGAATCCCGACCGGCTGCTGCTGCTCTGCGAACTGTCGCAGGGCGAGCGCTGCGTGAGCGATCTCGAGACCAGGCTGGACATCCGCCAGCCGACGCTGTCGCAGCAACTCGGCGTATTGCGGGACAACGCGCTGGTCCGCACGCGCCGCGAAGGCAAGAACATCCACTATTCGCTCGACAGCCCGGCCGCGATCGCGGTGATGGGCGTGCTGTACGAACAGTTCTGCGGCCCGGCCGCGAAGGGGACGCGCGATGCAGCTTGATGCGATTCATTTCACGCCGTGGCTGTCGCTGGCCGGCGGCGTGCTGATCGGGCTCGCGGCCGCGTGGCTCGTCGCGTTCAACGGCCGGATTGCCGGCATCAGCGGAATCGTCGGCGGCCTGTTCGCGGCGGGTTCCGGAGAGCGCGACTGGCGCGTCGCATTCGTCGCCGGGCTGATCGCCGCACCGCTCGCGATGCGCGCCGCCGGAGCCGGCCTGACGCCGCAGGTCGATGCAGGCTGGCCCGAGTTGATGGCGGCCGGCCTGCTGGTCGGGATCGGCACGCGGTACGCGGGCGGCTGCACGAGCGGCCACGGTGTGTGCGGGATGTCGCGCGGCGCACTGCGTTCGGTCGTCGCGACGGCGACCTTCATGATCGCGGGCTTCGTGACCGTATTCGTGCGCCGGCACGTGCTGGGAGGTTGACATGCAGGCTGGATTCGCGTTTCTGGCGGGGCTGCTGTTCGGCGTCGGCCTCATCGTGTCGGGCATGGCCAATCCGCACAAGGTGCTCGGCTTTCTCGACCTGGCGGGCCGCTGGGATCCGTCGCTCGCGTTCGTGATGGCCGGCGCGACGGGCGTGGCCGTGTTCGCGTTCGCGTGGGCGAAACGCCGGAAGCGGTCGTGGCTCGGCTTGCCGATGCAGTTGCCGGCCTTGCGGGCGATCACCGTGCGCCTGGTCGCCGGAAGCGCCGTGTTCGGCATCGGCTGGGGGATGGCCGGGTTTTGCCCGGGGCCCGCGATCGTGTCGATCGGCTTCGGGTCGGCCAAGGGAATCGGGTTCGTCGTCGCGATGCTGGCCGGGATGGCGATATTCGAGTGGGTCGAGCGTCGCAGGAGCAGGAGTGCGCGGTGACGCGATGGTCGCCGCGTGCCGGGCAGGCTGCGTCGGTCGAGGCGCTCTCTCCGGATGAGGATGGCTGGAGCGCGATGCGTTCGCTCGTTGCCGCAATGATGTGGTGACTGCGTGGCCGATACCGCGGCTCGGTGCGCCGCGACGTCAGGAATGCTCTCGCACATGATGGCCGCCGCGCACCTGCCCGGACAGCCGGCGCAGGATCGCGCGCCACACCGCGAGCACGCTTCTGCGGCCGGCAGGCTCCACGACTGCCGTGCTGACCGCGCCGACGCCGCCGGCCGACAACGCCACGTGACCGGCCGTGTCGAGCACCAGGCATTCGCCTTCGTCGAGCACACGGCGGATGTAGTGCGGCGCGTCGGGCAGCCAGTCGAGCCCGCCGTGACGCAGCGTAACCGCGAGCGCACCGTCGAGCACGATCACCTGGCTGCCCTTGTCGAACCACGCAAAGTGGCTTTGCCCGGCGTCGAGCCGGATATGTTGCGTCCGCATGGCGATTCCTTTTCCCGGTTGCTCGGCCTCGCGACGGCGAGGCGACAGCGTGCAGTCAGGTTAGGGAAACAGGCGCGGGCACGACAGATTCAGGGACCGGGAATCTGTTGCGGTGCAGGTGCCGATTTTGCATCGCTGTATCGGCGGGTTTCCCCCGAATCTGTATCTGGCGTGCCCCGGATCGCGCGGGCACGATGGCCCGTATGACGCCTTTCGCCGATGCATCCCGCACGCCCTTGCCGATGGACGGCGAGCCGCTTTACGAACGACTTGCCGAACATTACCGCCGCATCATCGCGGCCGGCACGTTGTCGCCCGGCGACCGGATGCCGTCGGTGCGCGCATTCATGGCGCAGCACGGCGTGAGCCTGTCGACCGCGATCCAGGCATTCCGGCGGCTGGAGGATACGGGCTGGTGCGAGGCGAAGCCGCGCTCGGGCTACTTCGTGCGGCGCCGCGCGTCGGCCGCGCTCGAAACGCTGCCGGAAAGCGAAGGACCGCCGTTGAGCGTCGAGCCGCCGTTCGCGGGGCTGCACGAACGCGTGTCGCGCGTAATCGACCGCGCGAATGCGGCAACCGACGCGTTGAATCTCGGCGGCGCGTCCGCGCTGGCCGCGCTGTATCCGACCGAGCGCCTGCAGACGCTGGCGATCCGGCTGCTGCGACGCAAGCCGACGCTGTTGACCGACGCGGGGCCCGTCGGCGGTTCGCCCGAATTCCGGCAGACGATGGCCAAACGCGCGCTGTCGTATGGCGTGACCGTGTCGCCGGACGACGTGATGTCGACGAGTGGCGGTGTCGATGCAGTGAATCTCGCGCTGCGCGCGGTCGCGCGCCCCGGCGACACGATCGCGATCGAATCGCCGGCCTTCTTCGGCTTGATCCAGTTGCTCGAAAGCCTCGGCCTGCGCGCGCTCGAAATCCCGGCCAGCCCGACGACCGGCTTGTCGATCGAGGCGCTCGAAGTGGCGCTGGCCGCGTATTCGGACATTCGGGCCGTGGTCGTCGTGCCGAACCTGCAGAACCCGCTCGGCTGCGTGATGCCCGACGAACGCAAGGCCGCGCTCGTCGCGCTGTGCTCGCGCCACGGCGTGGCCGTGATCGAGGACGAGCCGTATCGCGAGCTCGTCGAGGCGCCGCAGGCGGTCAAGCCGGTCAAGGCATGGGACCGCGACGGCACGGTGATCTACTGCCCGTCGTTCAACAAGGTGCTCGCCCCCGGGATGCGGCTCGGCTGGATGAGCGCGGGGCGCTGGCATGCGCGCGTGAAGATGCTGAAGTTCGCGCACAGCCGGCACAACGCCGCGTTGCTGCAGGCCGTTGCCGCCGAGTTCGTCGGCTCGGGCGCGTTCGATCGCCATCTGCACCGGTTTCGCGAACAGTTGCGCGTGCAGCGCGATGTGACGATCGACGCGATTGCGCGGCATTTTCCGGCCGGAACCCGGATGAACCAGCCGCCGGGCGGGATGCTGCTGTGGATCGCGTTGCCGGACGGCGTGCGCTCCGATGCGCTGTTCGACGCCGCACTGGCGCACGGGGTCAAGATTGCGCCCGGTTCGATCTTCTCGAATTCCGACCGCTTCGACGCTTATATCCGGCTTGCGTGCACGCGCGTGTTCGATGCGGCGCACGAGGCGGCATTCGAAACGCTCGGCCGCCTGATACGCGACGCTGCGGCTGCTGCATAAGCACGGCGGCTGCCGGCCGGGCTCGCGCATGCGCGAGCGTTCCGGCCCGCCGCGCCACCTCGGCGGCCGGACGCCGCCATGTCAGCGGCTGGCCGAGTGCGAGGCGAGGTGCTGGCGGATCAACGACAGGTAACGATCGCCGACCGAGAAATCGCGTGCGACGCGCGGCCGTTCGGCCTGGCGCAGCGTGGCCGGCGCGCTCATGCCCAGATACCGGCAGACGGCAGACGGAAAAGGCTTGCGGGTATGCCCGAGCTGGCGCGCCGCGCGCTCGACGCGGGCGTCGCCGGCCTGGGTGCGAAGCCACGCCAGCACTTGGCGATCGGTGTCGTTGACGATACGGACCAGATGTTCCATCGCGCACCTCACTGTTCATAAATACAGTGCTGTAAATATAACCAGTGTTTGCGGCGACCGCAAGCGGGCGCGCGTGCGGCTGGCCGTTCGGCCAGGGTCAGCGCGCCGGCGCGGCGGTTCGACGGTCCGGCGATCCGGTGATCCCGGCGACGGGGGCGGCAGGGGCGGCAGGGGCGGCGGCCGCGGCGATGCCCGTATAGCGCGCGTCGGTCAGCGTGCCGAGGAATGCGACGATGTCGTCGATTTCCGCGTCGGTCAGCGCGGGCGGCGTGCCGGGCCGGCGGTTCATCGGCGTCGAGTTGACGTTGATGTTGCCGCGATAGGCGGCCGGCACGTCGTCGAACGTCCTGGCGCCGTGATACCAGAAGCCGGGGTCGGTCGAGCGCGTGTTGTAGAACGCGACCGCGTCGCGCAGCGTCGTGAACACGCCGTTGTGCATGAACGTCTGCTTGACCGCGACGTTGCGCAGCCCCGGCGTGCGCAGGTAGCCGCACCATTGCGTCGGCTCGGGCCAGCGCAGCCGCCGCGCGGTGTCGCACAGTCCGTTGTCGAAATGGCGCGGATCGCGGTTCGCCGGCAGCGCGCGGTTGCGCGGCACGGCGATCGCGTCATAACCGAAATCGGTGAAGAGCGAGCGCTCCGGGCGGTTCGACGTGTCCGACAGCGTATGGCAGGTCATGCAGTTGCCCTTGTCCGGATTCCGGAACAGCGCGAGGCCGCGCATCTCGGCCGGCGCGAGCGGCTTGCGGGTGCGCAGGAACGCGTCGAAGCGCGACGTGAACGGCGCCATCTCGTCGCTCTGCAGATAGGCCTCGACGGCCGAACCCAGCGCGCGCACGAGTTGTTCGGGATCGCGTCGCACCGGCGCGCCGAAACGCGCGGCGAGGTCGGGCGCGAGTTCGGTCGTATTGACCTTGCGCAGCAGCGCGGCCGGCGACCGGTTGTTCATCTCGTTCGGATCGAACAGCGGCCCGCGGATCTGCTCGGCGAGCGTATCCGCGCGACCATCGCTGAACAGGCCGCCGAACGGCGACGGCGCGGGCGCATCGTCGTCCTGGTAGAAGTGGCGGCGCGGCACGTAGCGCACATAGAGCAGCGACGGCGCATTGCGCTGGCTGAAGCGCCCGTGCCGGCTGCCTTCCGGCACGCCGGGCCCCGCGAGCGAAGCCGCAGACAGCGTCGGCGCGAACGCGCGGCCCGGATCGTGGCAGCCCGCGCACGACATGCCGCGCGGCTCGGACAGCCGCGGGTCGAAGAAGATCCGACGGCCGAGCGCGACGAGCGTCGGGTCGGGCGCGAAGCGCGCGGTGGCCGCGTCGATCTTGCCCGTCACCTGCGGCGTGCCGTTGCCGATCGTGTCGACGACGCGCGACGGCGGCGCGCCGGGAAGCAGGACCGTTTCGGACGGCGCGGCGTGCGTGGCGAGCGCCAGGCCGGCGAGCACGGCCGCGGCAAGCGTGTGCAGCGTTTGCCGGCCGAGCGCAACGCGGCCGTCGCATCGAACCTCTTCACTCACGGCGCAATGAACCCCGTCTTGTCGCAGGCGAGCGTCGTGCCCGACTGGTTGCACGACGCGAGCAGCTTGCCTGCCGCCGAATACGCACGGAACACCCAGCCCGTCGCGGGTGCCGCACGGCGTTCCATGATCAGGAAACCGAAGCTGTTGTTGTGCGACAGCCGCTCGATCACGGCGCCCGGTGCGGGCGTCAGGCCGGCCGGGAACGGGTCGGGCAATGCGACGTCGAGGTTGTCGCCGCCGTTGCCTGACACGATCGTCGCCGGGTGTCCGGACGAGAAGTTGATCGCCTGGAAGTCGTGCACGTGACCGTGCAGTGCGACGTGTACGCCCGGCGGGTAGTACGCCTGCGCGTAGAGGCTCGACATCACCGACTGCAGCGCGAGGTTGCCCGGCGCGGGCGTGCTGCCGGCGATCGGCGCGAACGCGAGGATCGGATGATGATTCGTGAAGATCGTCGTCGTCATGCCGGCCTTCGACGCGAGCGTGGCCACCGTCTGGAACTGCTTCTGGTAGATGCCGAATTGCGCGTCGGTCGTCTTGAGCGGCGTGCGGCCGACCTTCGCGGTGTCGAACACGATCACCTGCGAGCCGCCGCCGAGCGACACCGCATAGGGATCCGAATAGTTCGCGTTGGTGTCGTTGGCCGGATCGTCGCACGAGCGGGCAGCCGAATACGGGCGCGGATCGAGGAAGCGGAACCAGCCCTGGCCTGCGCGCGCGCATTCCTCGTGGTTGCCGCGCACGACGACCCACGGCGCCTTCGCGAGCAGCGGCGCGGCCGGGCGGAACAGGTCGGCCTGCCACGTATCCCAGCCATAGCCCCACGGGCTGTCCTTGCAGCCGGCGATGTCCGGCGGGCAGGCGTTCTCGCGATAGTGGTAGTCGCCCACATGCATGACCAGGTCCGGCGACAGCTTCGCGACGCTGGCCGCGATCGTGTCGAACGGCCAGACCGTCGCGTCGTTGCACGCCTGCCATGCGTTGTCGGCCTTCTTCATCCGGCAGCCGGTGTCGGCGATGATCGCGATGCGTTGCGGCTGCGCTTTCGGCAGCGGCAGCGTGCGGCCCGCGACGCTCGCCGCCTGTGCATCGGCCGGCAACGTCGTTTCGCAGACGGAGACCGGGAAGTTCGACGGCTTCGAATCGGCCGGGTCGCTGGCGGTCGGCCGCTGGGCCCGGGTCGCGGCGCCTGCGCGCAGCGTCATGCGCGACAGCTTGCCGTCGACGGTCAGTTGCGGACACAGCGGATCGCTGGCCGACGCGGGGGTGTAGTTCGTGATGACGCGTGCGATCGCCTGGTTCGCGTCGCCGATCTCGACCCATGCGGCCTGGACGTTGATCGCGGCGCTTGCCGGATCGGCCGGCGTATCGATGTGATTCGAGCACGCCGACAGCGCGGCGAGGGCAACAAGGGGGGCGCAGCGCGCAAGCAGTGCGCGCGGGAGGAGTCGTCGCATGGGAGGCACCGTAGGAAAGTCGTCAACGATACGCAGCGCGAATGTAAGAAATGTGAAAAAACGAGGCACGTCGGTTCGCGCATGACGAAGCCACGCTGCGGTTCGGCATCTGAGACTGATTGCTGGCCAGCGCCACTCAGGCGATCCAGAAGCGACGAACGACTGGCACCGGGCCGACTGGTGCTGTATTTGCCACGGCCGCGAAATCATCCGTCGCTCAGATCCTCCGGGGGAGGCTAGTGTGCATACCACGCACCGGATGGACGGCTTCGAGCGGACATGGGCGCTTCAGGTCGGAGCAATGAGACCATGGCAAATCCCTTTGATAACGGCTTGCTGCCGGGTTCTTACGCCAAACTTCCTGATCAGGTTGTAGACATGGAAATTAACGGTTGCTTCCGAACACGTCAGGATTCGCGATATTTCCCACGACGTTTTGCCGATGCCGAGTAATGTCAGGCATTCGAGCTCGCGTGCCGTCAGGTTGATCGCACGATTTGAATTGAAATGGCTTGCCGAGAATGCAATCGATGTTTCGGTTGCGTAATCACTCAACATAGACAGCGATGCGTGCAGTTTTTTGCACGCGAACATGCTTCCCGCATTTGCTTCGTTGGAAACGAAGCTCGAGACGCCAAACTGACCATCCGGGCCGTGGACAGGAAAGGCGATGCCTGATCTCAAGCCGTGATCGAACGCATCTTCATATAACACTCGCTGGATTGGCGTTACATAGGTTCGCTCGTCCCAGATCAGCGGTAGCTTGTGCCTCATGCAATGGTCGATGATAGGGTCAATGCCATAGAACTGTCGGTGCTCGTAGCGATGAAGCCATGTCGTGGAGAGATTGGTTTTGATGAACGCAGACGAAAATTCTGCTGCCTTACTTCTCTTGATTCCATACACTACGCCGGCTAGTCCAAATGACTCGACCAACGAGAATAGGCGGGATGCCCACGAGTCGACCGTTTTGCAATCGACTAACTCGATCAATTTATCAAGATGATTCATGATAGACCTTCGCTGGATGGCGATAGTCTAGCCGAATGCAGGAGTTTTGAAATTTTGGGATGGACTGGATCGTGAGTATTCCGGAAGACTGGGGTGCGATTGATGTGCATGCCAAATTTAACAATTTGAAAGATTTGGATGAATTTCGAACCGTTTATTCATGTTATTTTTTCGTCAAAGTTGCTGAATGTTGCGAAGCGTCATCGGATAGGTTGGCGGTATCGTTCTGCGCGGCAAGAGCACGGAATGCTCATCGTTCATCGAGCGTGTGGCGATGTTCCCATCGGCGCAAATGGAGCGGAGATTCGACGGTATGGCACAGTTTGAAATAATTTATATGCATTCCATAGTGTCTGTGCGGATTGGCGCGAAGTTCGATTTGCAGTCTGAGTATCTTGTCGCAAGATAAGAGTGAGGTCGAAGGCAGGCGTCAGATCCAGAATCCTTATATAACCTATAAAAAATTGCAGGTTACAGATTATTCGATTTATCGTTTAATGGTGGTGCTTGATTAATTTCGAGGTGCGTCGTTAATGATGAGTGTTTCTCGTGTGGGGTGGCGATCTGAATCGTAGGGTCGTAAGTCTAGCGGAATGGTAATTTTCGTTTTTGTATATTAAAAAATGGAGGTCGATTTGAGTGAAATGCTGGTAATTTGTGGTCACCCAGATCTCGAATCTTCGCGTGTTAATAGGGCGGTGGTCAGTGCGCTGCGTACGGATAACGCTATCACGCTGCACATTCTTGCGGAGAATTTTGCTAACCATCAATTTGATGTTGCGGCCGAACAGGATCGACTGACGCATCATAATCGGATTGTTTTGCTGTTTCCGATGTATTGGTATTCGTGCCCCGCGCTGATGAAGCAATGGATCGATGATGTATTTACGCCCGGGTTTGCCTATGCCCGTAACGGAGACAAGTTGCGCGACAAGGAATTCCTGGTTGTTACCACGATTGGGGCGCCAGAATCGGCTTATAGAGCGAGCGGATTCAACAATCATACGGTCGATGAGCTGCTTCGTCCACTGCAGCAGACGGTGTGTTATATAAGGGCCCGATATTTGGGAGCTTTCTCGGCTTATGAGTCGGTATTTATCGATGATGTTGCTCTTGTGGAGGCGGTCGATAAAATCATGGTTGAGATCAAGAGAAGTTATGATACATCGGCTCGCGCTTATGAAGAATTGCTTTGCAAGGCTGAGTCAGCAGGGATTTCGCTCATCCAATGAAAAGATCCTATATTGCGGATATTCCGGACAGTGCATGCTTGGTCGGGAGTGCGAACAATTTGAATTTCCTGCACGTCGATTGTGCGCCGCTGAATGGTCCGTTTACGGCATTCGAGGCCTACCGCATCATGACGACGGATATTTCGTTACCGTTGCGAGGTGCATTTTTTTTGCGCGACAAGATATCAAGACTGTTCAACGTGCGGGAAATTAAAGGGTTTTCGAGAAAGAGACCGAGGTCGACACCTTTAGTCGGCGGTCGGCTCGATTTCTTCACGGTTGAGAGGATCGGTGACTACCAACTGGTGCTGTCTTCCCGAGACCGGCATCTGGCCGTCATGGTTTCTGTCGATATCGTGCCCCGTGCTGACGGCGCAATAGTGACCGGCCGTGCCAAGTCAATGTATGTTACGACGTCGGTTGAAACCTACAACATGTATGGGCGCCTCTACATGGTCCCGGTTGCGGTGGCGCACCGGCATATCGTTCGCAAGATGCTGAGAAAGGTGGAAGCGATAACCGGCGCAATCAAGGAAAGGTCGTGATGATGTCATTAAAGCCCATTACTCCGGATATTGTTCACAAAGACAGCGTCCACGATGTTTTGATCGCGGGTGAAAATCATGTCATTCCCGTATGGATAGAAGAGGCGCAATGCGTAACGCTTGAGAGGCATTGGTCGGTCGACGATATCGATAGATTTAATGCGATTTATCGTAAGGAAGACGGTTTTTTTGTATTGAAAGGCGTTCCCCTGTATCTGAGTCGTGGCGTAGTGGAATCCGGGAAGGATTTTGATCTGGATTTGTCGGAGTACTACGCATTGGATGCGGGCCGATACCGGATCGACGCACGCTATCTACCCAGGTCGGTCGAGACATGTCTGCGCCGGCGCTTCTTTCCCGCGGTAGTGCCTCCGGGCGAACAGGCCATTGCACACATCGCCAGGCTCCTGACGCGTTCGCCGGATTGGAACGCTGCCCCAATGAGCAGTTACCGGATGGTAAACGACACGGAAAATTACTTCTTTTATCGCAAGCCCCACGAGCATGTTCCTGGCTTGATGCTGATCGAAGTTGCTCGTCAGTCGATGTACCACTACCTCTACAATTTCAGCGGTTACGAACGCGGAGATGTGTCGATCTCGATGTCGAGGCTCGATGTTCGCTTCGTCAGCTATGTCGAGTCGGCATACGACGTCGAAGTACTGGTCACCCAGACGGAAGGCGTGACCCGGATCAAGCCACGGTTCATTGACAAGACCGCTAGCTTTTACCAGAACGGCAGGTTGGTTGCACAAGTGCATCTTGTAGGCGGGGCGATGAAAGTCGATGTGTTCCGCAGGATGCGCGTTCTGAATGTTCCGGAAAGTCACTGGTTTGTTCCGTCTTCCAGATTATCCATTCGGACACTGATCGGCATACCCGGCGGCCTGCCGATTCAGGCGACGTTGACGGCCCTGTCTTTGCGTGCCGGTCGATTACGTGTCAGTCAAGGATTGGTCAATATGCTTCGGACTGCGAAGCATATATCAATTTATGTAGAAAAAAGCGGTTTCCTGTCATTTCCTCTGGAATCGATCGAAACCTCTCCGCATGAAGGCGAAGTCACGGTGAAGTTTGGAGATTTGTCGCGCGAACAGATGGTCGCTCTCAAAGAAACGATCAAATGCCACTGTTTTTTTGGGGAGTGTGCATTCGAGATCGGCCAGGCGTCCAGTTCGTGCGTTGCCGAGTTGCCCGCCGCCCAGAGGAGTGATGTGGAATGACTTCGCGTGTCAACGAATATCGGTATTCGGCGGCATTGTCACCGTTGCGAATCGGTCGGATGCAGATGGTAAAAAACCGGGTGTATTTTGCCCCGATGGGCATCGATCTTGCGGATAAAGACGGTTCGTTATCTGAATCGATGATGCATTTTTACGAGGGCATGATCCTGGGTGGCTGCGGTATGTTGGTACTCGGCAATTCGTCAATCGATTCATCGACGCGATTGCAGAGCCGGGGGCTGTGCCTGCACACTGCCCACCACGCGAATCGCCTCGCGCCGGTGATAGCCTACGGTGCGGATCACCATTGCCGCGTCGCCGTGCAACTCCAGCACTATGGTGCTCAAGGCAAATGCCTGCCTACTGGCGCGCCGTTGTTGAGTCCTAGCGGGGTTCCGTGTCGCAGAATGCAGAAGATCGATCCGACATACCGCGTTCGAACCATGGATCTCGCGGACATCGCGGCGGTGCGCGCGCAATTTGTCCGTGCGGCATGCCTTGCTCGGCAGTCTGGAGCCGATCTGGTGCAACTGCAAGCCTCGAATGGCTATCTGCTCAGCAGCTTTCTGTCGCCGCATACCAACAGAAGAAAGGATGGCTATGGCGGTACACCCATGCGTCGCGCTCGACTGCTCCTCGAGGTTATCGACGATATCCGTTCGGCGACCGGAAACTCGCTCGAGATAAGCGTTCGCCTAGGCATAGACGATTGCCTTGGCGACACTGGACAGCGGCCGCATCTACTGCATGACGTGGCACGAGCATTGGAGCAGGCCGGCGTGGTGGCGATCATGTGCTCCATCTCGATTGGAGAGACCTTTGACCGAATGATGCGCCCGACACCGGAGACGCGCCAACTGTTGCTCAGCGGTGTTCGATCGATTCGTTCGACGGTGTCCATTCCGATCGGCTTCGCGGGCTTCGTCGGTTCGCTGAGCGAGATCGAAGCTCTTGTTGCCGATGGTACGGCCGACTTGGTCGGTATGACACGCGCGTTATTTGCCGACAACGACTTGATCCTGAAATCAGTTGCCGGACAAGCGCATCTAATCAACGCATGCCGATTCGATGGAAATTGCTTTCGGGATAAGAGCAATCCGAATCTCGATCGCGTCTATTGCTGCGTCAATCCAAATTATCGGCGCCCCACGCATATCAAATATTCATTGGACGACGATCATGATGTTTAACGGTAAAACCTGCGTTATTTCTGGCGGAACGAGCGGCATCGGTTTGGCGGTGGCCGAGCGGATGGTTCGTGAAGGTGCTCGCGTCGTCATTCTGGGGCGTGATGGGGACAAGGGGCGAAGAGTGGTGGAGCACCTTGGCCCGGCAGCCGCTTTCGTTGCTTGTGACGTCGGAGATCTCGCATCAGTAGAAGCTGCGTTCGACGAAATAGAGCGTCGCTTCGAGCATTTTGAACTGGCGGTGAACAATGCGGGCGTCACGGCGCCTTACGGTCCGGTTGCACAGATTTCGGCGGCGAGCTGGGAGCATGTGCTGCGAGTCAATGTTTCCGGTCCGCTGTATTGCATGCGTCGCGAGTTGCAATGCATCGGGCGATCGCCCGGTGGAGCGATTGTAAATGTCTCGTCGTGTGCCGGCGTCGTGCCAATCCCGAATCAGGCGGCTTACGTGGCCAGCAAGGCGGCACTCAATGCATTGACTCAGGTGGCGGCGATGGAGAGTGCGTGTGACGACGGTGCGGACAGTTATGCGGTACGCGTCAACGCCGTGGCGCCGGGGCCGACCTATGGCGGTATGAACTCTCCCGAAAGGCTCGCGGCCAACCCAGAACGGACGAGACTCAAGGCGGCGTCAACCGCGATGAAGCGCTTCGCCGAGCCGGAGGAGATAGCAGGCAGTGTCGTTTATTTGCTGGGCGGTGAATCATCCTATGTCACCGGGACGATTCTGAATGTCGACGGTGGCTATCAAGCAGGCAAATGCTGAATGGGGTCGTTTCTATGAAATCTATTCTGGTGACTGGCGTCAGCGCCGGCATTGGCAAGGCGTTGGCAAGGCTTTATCTTGAGCGAGGCTATCAGGTGTGCGGGATGTCGAGACGCCCACCCGGCGAACTTGCAGGTCATCCCAATATGCATTTCGCGGCTTGCGACATGCGGAATCTTCATGAGGCTCAGGAGGTGGCGAGTCGTTTGCTGGATCAGGTCGGCCATGCGCCGCCCGAAATCGTCTTCCTCAATGCTGGGAAATTTGGCGATGCGCCGCGACTTGCGCATGAGACGACGCCGAGTCAGTTCGAGGACGTGCTCGCGTTGAATCTGCTCGCGAACAAAGCGATACTCGATGTTTGTTTCACGCGGGCGAAAAAGCCCGAGTGCATCGTGATTTCTTCGTCCATATCGGCGATACGCCCACGTGCGGGCATGTTGTCCTACGCGGTGTCGAAAGCCGCGCTGAATACATTGGCGCAGGTCTATCGGCAGGAGAATCCCGAGGTGTTCTTTGCGGTACTGGGATTGTGCTCGGTCGATACGGATCTTGCCGCTGCCGTGAGGAAGGCGGGCCCGAGTTTCCCGGAGCTATGTGCATTGCGAGAGCGAGCGTTGCAGCCTGGATATCTGGTGAGCGCCCAGGACAGAGCTGTTCATGTGGCTGCGGTCGTTGATCAGCGAGACCGCCTGGGCGTCGTATCTGGTCAATTTCACGAGATTCGGGAACTGATTCCTCTTCTTGCATGATGTTCTACCGAGGCCCCAACATGATTTCCACTTTCGACAAACGCGTTGTGCAAGTCGGTGCAATCTACGATCTGCTTGCTACCGTTGCATTGGCCGTTCCCATTTCACTGGCGTATGTGTTGTCAGCGATTCAGGCGCTGGATGAAGCACTCGGGTTCAATACTCGATTCGAATCGCTCGATCCGACGGCGCATTTCCTGATTAATCTCGGCGGGTGTGCGTATGTGATTTGGGCGCTGGCACGCTTGCGCAATCCTGGCCGAGAGTTGGCGCGTCTTGATGCCTGGCTGAGATTGATGGTCGTACTCTGCCAGATATGGGCAGTCATACAAGGCGCCACGCCTGTTTTGTTCGGCCTGGCGGCGATTCTTGCCGTGATTGGCATTCTGGAGTTCCGGCAAGGTGGGCCAGCCACGCGCGGACGACAGGTCGCAGGCTGAGGCCGAGCCGCGTCGCGTGTGCGGCTGCGGCTGCGGCTGCGGCGCTACGCGGTGCGCAAGCAAGTCGTAACCCGTTGTCATCGCGGCGGCCGGTTGCGCAGCATCAGCCACGCGCAACCTCCGGCAACCAGCACGAGGCCAAGCAGGACGGCCTCGACGCCGAGCGCGAAGCCGGGCGGCATTTCACCGCTGTTCGGCACGGGCGACAGGTTGCCGCCCATCGCGATCGCGCCGCCGGCCAGCAACACCATGCAGACGATCCAGTAGAGCTTGCCGCGCGGCGCCGCGGCCCGGATCCGCCACAGCGCGATGCCGGCTCCGCCGAGATAAAGCACGGCGAGCGTGCCGAGCGCGGCGATGTCGGCGGAGCGGCTTTGCAGGAGCGCGTTCATCGCGCGGCTCCGTCGAACGTGCCGGATCGGCGCGGTGCAGCAAAGGCTGCGGCGTGCGCGCTCATTCGGCCTCCGTCGCGTGCCCCGGCGCGCGGCTCAGCAGGTGCGTGCGCTTGTCGGCCGCGAGCGACACATAGCGTTCGTACTGGCGCAGCACGTCGGCGATCACTTCGTCGCCGCGCAGGTATTCGACGTCGTAGCCGAGCCGCCCGTCCTCGAAGAACGTGACGATTCCGTACACGTGCGCACGCGCCGCGTCCGGCTCGGCTGCTTCGCGCACCAGGAACGCGGCCGCGGATTTCACCGTCACGCGCACGCCGTACACGAAATCGCGGTGCTCGGCAGTCGGCACGGTGAGCCGCACGGCGTCGTCGCTGTCGCGCTGTACGTGCGCATCGACGCCGCTCGCGCGCAGTTCGTCGGCAACTTTGCGCAGCGCAGGCTCGACCGTCTCGGCGACGAACTGGCGCGCCTCGGCCTCGGTCGTCTGCCGCAGGATGTGCGTCAGGCGGTGGCGCCAGTGCTGGCCGGTCCAGTAGCTCGTCGCGGGCGCGATGTCCTGCGAATAGTGCGCGCGGTCGGCCGCGAGCCCGCGCCACAGCCCGTAGCAGAGCGCGAGCATGATGATGGCGACCGGCAGCGCGGCGATCAGCGTCATCGCCTGCAGCGCGCCGAGCCCGCCGGCGACGAGCAGCACCGCGGCCGTCACGCCGAGCAGCGCGGCCCAGAACAGCCGTTGCCAGGCCGGCGAGTGCGCGCTGCCGCGCGTCGCGATCTGGTCGATCACGAACGCGCCCGAATCGGCGGACGTGACGAAGAACACCGCGATCAGCACGATCGCTGCGATCGACAGCCCTTGCGACAACGGCAGGAAATCGAAGAAACGGAACAGCAGCGCATCGACGCTGGTGGCCGTCTGCGCGAGCGCGCCGGCCGCGCCGTGCGTATCGAGCCAGATTGCGCTGTTGCCGAACACGGTCATCCACACGAGGTTGAACGCGGTCGGCACGAGCAGCACGCCGATCACGAACTGGCGGATCGTGCGGCCGCGCGAGATGCGCGCGATGAACATGCCGACGAACGGCGACCACGATACCCACCACGCCCAGTAGAGGATCGTCCAGCCGCCGAACCAGCCTTCCTCGCGCGGCGACGCATACGCATAGGTGCGGAACGACAGGTCGACGAGATTCGACAGGTACTGGCCGATGTTGTCGCCGAGCGCGCGCAGCAGGAACGCCGTCGGGCCCGCGACGGCCACGAATGCGAGCAGCAGGAACGCGAGCAGCAGGTTCAGTTCGGACAGCCGCCGCACGCCCTTGTCGAGGCCGCTTGCGGCCGACAGCCCTGCGAGGATCACGACGAGCGCGACGAGCCCGATGCGAAACGCATTGCTGCCCGTGTCCCAGCCGGCGACCGTATGCAGGCCCGCGCTGATCTGCATCACCCCGTAGCCGAGCGTCGTCGCGATGCCGGCGACGGTGCCGACCAGCGCGAACGCGTCGACCGTGTGACCGATCCAGCCGTTGATGCGCTCGCGCAGCACCGGATACAGCCCCGAGTGCAACGTCAGCGGCAGGTTGTAGCGAAAGCCGAAATACGCGAGCACGAGCCCCATCAGCCCGTAAATTGCCCACGCATGGAAGCCCCAGTGGAAGAAGGTCATCAGCATCGCCTCGCGCGCGGCGGCGTGCGTGCCGGGGTCGACCGTCGGCGGTTTCAGGAAATGCTGCATCGGCTCGCCGACGCCGAAGTACATGAGCCCGATGCCCATGCCGGCCGCGAACAGCATCGCCGTCCACGACATGAAGCTGAATTCGGGTTCGGCGTCGTCCGGGCCGAGGCGGATGTTGCCGAAATCGCTCGCGGCGATCAGTACGAGAAACACGAGGAAGCCGGTGACGGCCAGCACGTAGAACCAGTCGAAGCGCGCGATGACCCATTGCTGGCCGGCGGAGAACAGCGCGCCGGCTTCGCTCGGGAGCAACGCGCACACGACGAGCAGCGCGCCGATGACCGCGAGCGCGGGCAGGACGACCTGCGGCTTGAATGTCGTGCGGGGCGAGGGGCGGGAATCTGGCATGTCGGGCATCCAGTTGTGGGCGCAACGAGGCGCGACGCCGCCCGGCGCGCATGTGGCGCGTCGGACCCTGATACGGCGTGCGTCGAGTGTACCGCGGTGTCAGGACTGCAAGAAGGGGCATGCAGGAGAGATGAGCCTGACGGATTGTAAGGTATCGGGGCGATCGAGGAAAACCGCGCGGTTCGCGCGGCGTGGGGACGGGACGTGGAAAGCGCGGCGGGCGCCGGGCCTCGGGCGCCCGGACGGCGCGCGTGCAATGCGCATCGTCCGGGGCGAAGGCAGCGCGCTGAAGGCGCTGCCGTGCGGGTTCTCAAGAAAACGCTGGGCCGCCCCAAGTTTTCCGCCCCGGAGGAAGTCCCCTTGGGGGATGACCCCCTCGGGGGTGCCTGGCGCGAAGCGACAGGTCCGGGGGCGCTCAGAACGTGACGGCGATCCCGGCCATGCCGACGAACTGGCCGTGCGTCGTCGCCGGCGTGAGCTGCTGCGAATCGCCGACGATCGGCGCCGCGTCGATGATGTGGCCGGCGCCTTGCGCGCCGAGCGTCTGCCCGCTCGAATGCGTGTACGCCTGCAGCGCATAGAGCGTCGTGCGCTTCGACAGGCTGTACGACTCCTTCAGCGAATACTGCTGGTAGCGGGCCGCGTTCGCGACGCCGTTCGCCTTCGACGCGAGCGTGTACGCGAACGCGCCGGCCACCGAGAACGCCGGCGTGAAGCGGTATGCGGCCAGCGCGCCGTAGGTGTTGAACACGGCCGTGTCGGTGAATACGGAACCGTTGCCGGGCAGGTACTTCACGTTCGAATAGTTGACGCCCATCGTCAGGTTGCCGAGCGTGTAGTTGCCGGCTGCCGCAACGTGTTCGATGGCCTTCGCGGTCAGGTAGCCCTGGTTCAGCACGGACACCGCGAAGCTGCCCGACGACGCGGTGGCCGGGTTCTGGAAGCCGGCGGCCGAGCCCGAGCTGTTGATGCGCAGGTAACCGGCCGCGATCCCGATCGGCCCGTTCGCATAGCGCAGCGCGGCGCTGAACGTGTTGCCCTTGCCGGTCGCACCGGCAATGCCGCCGAATGCGTACATCGCGCTGGCGCTCAGCCCGGCGAAGGTCGGCGACGTATAGGTAACCGAATTGTTCACGCGGATCGTCGTGTCGAGGCCGTCGATGTCGCCCGGATGCGCGCCCGTCGCGCCGGTCAGCCAGCTGCTCGACGCGTACGGGCCGACGAACAGGAAGTAGGGCGTGTACTGGCGGCCGGCCGTCAGCGTGCCGTAGTGATCGTTGCGCAGGCCGACGAATGCCTGGCGATTGAAGATCGTGCCGGCGGCGGCCTGCGCGCCGTTGTTCAGGTTGAAGCCGGACTGCAGGTCGAAGATCGCGTGCGTGCCGCCGCCGAGATCCTCGTCGCCGCGCAGCCCGAACTTCGACGCATACAGGTTGCCGTCGCGCATGTAGAGGTTCGAGTGGCCCTGCTGGTTGTTCACGTACGCGAGCGAATCGTCGACGACACCGTACAGCGTCACGCTGCTCTGCGCGTGGGCGGCAGCCGAACCGAGGGACGCGGACGATAAAATAAGGATTGCATAGCGATTGACGGATGCTTTCATTGTTGACCTCCAGACTCTTTGTTCAAAGGGGGCGGGAGGTTCGGAGACCTCCTCTGTGGCGGGTGGCGGACCGCGCGAACGGCCCGCCTGATCGGTGCGGCGTGCGCGGTCAGCTATCGAACGCGACGACGATGCGGCGCCATGCGCCGTCCTGCGCTTCCTGTTCGACGCGCGCGCCGCGGACGGCGACCGAGCCTTGCAGCGACGCGGGCAGCAGGATCTCGACGCGGTCGGCCGGGCGGGCCGGGCGGCCGTCCCAGCGGACCGACACGCCGAGCACGCCCGACGCCTCGCGGCCGGTCTCGATGCGCCACAGTCCGTATTCGCCGTCGCGCCATGCTTCCGTCTCGCCGTCGTCCTCGACGCATTCGCCGTACGCGACGCCGTCCTCGATGCGCGGCGCGACGAGGAAGCCTCGCGTGTCGGCGCGCGCACCGAAATGCTGTGCCGCGACGTTCAGCGGCAGCACGCGGCCTTCGCGCAGCAGCATCACCGGTGTATCGAGCGGCGCGGGCAGCGTCACGCTCGTGCCGCCGTCGAACGACTGCGCGCTCGCGCAGCACGTCCAGCGCGCGCCCGACGGCAGGTAGACCGTGCGTTCCGTGCGACCGGGATCGACGACGGGCGCGACCAGCAGCGCGTCGCCGAGCATCATGTCGTCGCACTCGTCGTAGCAGCGCGCATCGGCCGGGAAATCGGCGAAGGTCGGCCGCAGTACGGGCTCGTAGCGGGTCGTCGACAGCCACAGCAGGTGATAGAGGTAGGGCAGCAGCCGGTAGCGCTGCTTGATCAGCGACGCGACCTGCGCGGCGATCTCCGGGTACATCCACGGTTCGTTGACGGTGCCGTCGTCATTCCACGAATGGATGCTGAAGCGCGGCATGAAGATGCCGAACTGCACCCAGCGCAGCAGGAGCTCGGGTGACGGCGCGGGCCCGGAGAAGCCGCCGATGTCGTGGCCGATGTTCGACACGCCCGACAGCGCGAGCCCGAGGCCCATCTTCAGGTTGTAGCGCAGCGTTTCCCACGACGTGTAGTTGTCGCCGGACCAGGTCTGCACGTAGCGCTGCATGCCGGCGCCGCCGGAGCGCGACACGAGGAACGGCCGCTGCGCCGGCGCATGCGCGCGCTGCGCGTCGCGCGACGCACGCATCATCAGCATCGTCTGCAGCACCTTCGCCTCGCGCGCGGGGAACGGCCGGCCGAAGCCGTGCGCGATCGCGTCGGGCGACCAGATCTCGTATTCGTTGTTGTCGTTCCAGGTCGACTCGATCCCGTACTCGAGCAGCGCCGACGTGACCTGCTCGCGCCACCAGCGGTACGCGTCCGGCTGCGTGAAGTCGAGATACGCGCCGACCTCGTCCCAGAACTGCACCCATGCAGGCTCGCCGGACGCCGAGCGGATCAGCAGCCCGCGTTTTGCGGCATCGTCGAATGCGGGATGGTCGCGCAGCAGGCACGGCTTGATGTTCGCGCACAGGCGGATGCCGTGGTCGCGGTAGTGCTTCACGAAACCCTTCGCGTCGGGAAACTTGTCGCGGTTCCAGTTGAACACGTAGCGCTTCGCGCCGATCGACGTATAGCCAGACGACAGGTGGAACGAATCGCACAGGATGTCGTGCGCGTCGCACTGCTCGACGAACTGGTTCATCTGCTGCTGCGCGTCCGGCGCATCGGTGTAGCTCATCGTCGAGCCCGAATAACCGAGGCCCCATTTCGGCGTGCGCGCGGGGCGTCCGGTGAGCCACGTGAAGCGCCGCGCGGCCGCGAGCGGCGTATCGGGCGATGCGATGAAGTAGTAGTCGAGATCGCCGTGCTCGGCGACGAAATAGCGGTACGGGCCGTGATAGTTGTCGAGCTCGCGGCCCATGTCGAACGAGCAATCCGACAGCGTGTCGTAGAACAGGCCGAACCCCTGGCACGCAGCGGGCGACCACGTGATGTAGAACGGGATGTGCTTGTACAGCGGGTCGGTGTGTTTCGCGCTGTAGCCCATCGCGTCGATGTTGCGCATCTCGAAGCGCGCGCCCGTGCGGTCGAGGTCGCCCGCGCGTTCGCCGAGGCCGAACACCTTGTCGCCGCGCTCGCGGGCGACGTAGTGATACGCGCGATCGTCCCACCAGCCGAAGTTGTATGCCTGCGTCGCGCGGTCGGCGAGCGCGACGCGCCATGCGCCGTCCGCGCCGCGCATCGACCACGTGCAATGGCCGCCTTGCCAGCGCACCGCGAGCCGGATCTGCGCGGTTTCGATGCGCAGGCCGTCGTCGTCTTCGACGAGGCTATAGGACGGCAGCGCGAAGCCGTCCAGGTCGACGCGGTCGCGCCCGTCGAGCGGCACGTCGTCGAGGCCCGGCGCGATCGACCATGTGCGCGGGTTGCGTGCCGTCGCGTCGGGCAGCACGCGCACACGGACGATGTCGTCCTCGAGCACGAAGATCTCGAGGGTCGCGCCCGCGTCGGACGCGAGCAGCAGGCGGTTGGCGTGCCGGCCGGCGATGCGGAACACGGGCGGATGAAGAAGCGAAGTCATGAATGCGATTCCTGGTGAAAGCGAATGTCAGGCGTGCCGTGCGAGCAGGCGTTCCTGCTTCGACTGCCCGCGGATCAGCACCGCGAGCAGCGTAACGCCGATGATGTCGAACAGGCCGAGGCACGCGAACAGCGGCGCATAGCCGATCTTGTCGGCGAGCGCGCCGACCAGCAGCGAGAAACCGAGCCCGCCGATCCACGCGGCCATCCCGGCGAAGCCGCTCGCGGTGCCGACTTCCTCGGAATCGAACACGTCGGCCGACAGCGTGTTGACGAGCGCGGAGATCATCTGGTGCGCGAAGCCGCCGACGCAGAACAGCGCGATGGCCGTGTACGGCGACGACACGAGACCGATCATCGCGGGCCCGAGCATCAGCACCGCGCCGAGCGCGACGCCGGCGACGCGCGACCACACGAGCGGCAGTTTGAATCGGTTGGCGAGATACGGCGACAGATAGCCGCCCGCGATGCCGCCGGCGTCGGCCGCGAGAAACGGCATCCACGCGAAGATCGCGATCTGCGCGAGCGGCATGTGGCGCTCGGTCGCGAGGTACAGCGGAATCCAGAAGCTGAAGGTCTGCCATGCGGGTTCGGCGAAGAAGCGCGGCAGCGCGATGGCCCAGAAGCGCCGCGCGGTGACGACGTCGCGGATGCGGCGCTTCGACACGGACGGCAGGGTTGCCTGGCCGTCGCGGATCAGCGCGCGCTCCTGCGGCGTGATGCGCGGATGATCGGCCGGCGAACGGTACTGCGTGTACCAGAGCGCGGCCCACACGAAGCCGAGCGCGCCGGTGACCATGAACGCCGACTGCCAGCCGAACCGCATCGAGATGAACACGACGAGCGGCGGCGCGATCGCGGCGCCGAGCGACGTGCCCGCATTGAAGTAGCCGACCGCGACGGATTTCTCGCGATCGGGAAACCATTCGGCGACGGCCTTCATCCCCGACGGAATCGCGGCGGCCTCGAACAGCCCGAGAAAGCCGCGCAGGATGCCGAGCGACAGCCAGCCCGACGCGAAGCCGTGCGCGACGCCGACCACCGACCACAGCATCGCGAACAGCGCAAACCCGAGCCGCAGCCCGATCAGGTCGACGATGAACCCGCACACGGGCTGCATGATCGTGTAGCCGATCTGGAACGCGCCGACGATGTACGAATACTGCTGCGTCGAGATCGCGAATACCTGCTTCAGCTCGGGGGCGAGCACCGCGAGGGAGTTCCGTGCGAGGTAGTTGAGGATCGTGCCGAGACATACGAGCACGATGATCCACCAGCGCAACGCCTTGACTGTTTTCACTACTGTCTCCTGTTGGGCAGGGCGGGCATGCGGCACCTGCCTGATCCATGCAAGCCGTCCGGTCAGGCCGGCTTTATCGGCTTATTCATACGATGTCCGATCTTGATAGGCGCCGATTTTACCGGCTTATATCGAAATTCCGCTGTTCGAGCGAACATTTCGTCGTCGTCGGATACGGATGTTATCTGACGACTGATCATTTTCGAGCATCCTATGTTCGAATTCGAATCCGGTCAACGTGAATTTGCATTCGAACGAACATGATCGGGGTTTTCCCGAGGGCAGGGGCAACGGCGTGCGCAGAGAGGCACGGCGGTTGCGTGCCGGATGCCCGTGCGGCGGGGCTGTGCGATGGCCGGGCGATCGGTGGACGACGGATGAGCCGTGACAACTCTGATGAAAATTTATTTTTTTCTCGGCTGCGGATTGTGTAAATTGATTTTCATCCACCTTGCAATGACCATTCGCATGACGCCTCTCGATCAGCACGACGCCAGTCACGACGAACCCGCGATCGCCGAGCGGATCGCGTCGGCGATGCCGTTGATGACGCCGATCCATCGGCGCATGGGCGAATTCGTGCTCGCGAATCCGTTTCGCGCGGCGACGATGCGGATCGATGAACTCGCGCAGGCCGTGAATGCGTCGATCGCGACCGCGAACCGCTTCGCGAAGGCGCTCGGCTTCGACGGCTATCCGGCGATGCGCGCGGCGCTCGTGCGCGGCTTCGAGGCGACGCTCGGGCCGGTCGAACGGCTGCGCTCGGCGCAGGAGCAGGAGCCCGGCGTACGCGGTGCCGCATGGATCGACGCGGTGTTCGACCAGGCTGTCGCGAACATCGAGAACACGCGCGCGCAACTGGACGCGGCCGATGTCGAGGCCGCGGTCGAGGCGATCGTCGGCGCGCGGCGCGTGCTGATCCTCGGTGCGGGGTCGAGCGCGTTTCTCACCGGGCTGATGGAGCACGGGCTGTCCGTGTGCCACGACAGCGTACAGTCGCTCGCGCTGCTCGGCGGCCCGTCGCATGCGGCGCGGCGCCTGTATACGGCCGACTCGCGCGATCTCGTGATCGCGCTCGCGTTTCCGCGCTACGTGAAGGACACGATCGAGCTGGCCCGCCGCGCGGCGGCGCGCGGCGCGCGCGTGCTCGGCATCTCCGACGGCCCGCAATCGCCGCTTGCGCCGATCGCGTCGCTGAACCTGTACGTCAAGGCCGAACGGCGCTTCGCGGCCACGTCGGAGGCGGCCGTGCTCACGATGATCGAGGCGCTGATCGATGCGGTCGCGCTGCGCACGCACCGGTCCGCGAAATCTGCCGCCGAGATGACCGAATTCCTGCTGCCGTGGCTCGTGCAGCCGCAAGCGGCGCTGCAGGCCGCCAACCCTTCTTCCACCCGTCCGAAAAAATCATGACTTCAACCGCGATCGTCGCGATTCACGGCGGCGCAGGCACGATCCTGCGCGATGCGATGGATACCGACACCGAACGTCGGTACCGTGCCGAACTGACCGCGATCCTGCAGGCCGCGCAGCAGGTGCTGGCCGACGGCGGCAGCGCGCTCGACGCCGTCACCGTCGCGGTGCGGATGCTCGAGGACTGCCCGCTGTTCAACGCCGGGCGCGGCGCGGTGTACACGGCCGAAGGCAAGCACGAACTCGACGCGGCGATCATGGATGGCGCGACGCTCGATGCCGGCGCGATCTGCTGCGCGACGCGCGTGCGCAATCCCGTGCTTGCCGCACGGCGCGTGATGGAGGCAAGCGAACACGTTCTGTTTGCCGGCGCGGGAGCGGATGCGTTCGCGGCCGCGCAAGGGCTCGAACTCGCGGAACCCGGCTACTTCGACACCGAAGCGCGCCATGCGCAGTGGCTCAAGGCGCGTGCGGCGGCCGGCATGATGCTCGATCACGATGCGGCGACGTTCGCGTTCGGCGCATCGCAGCCGCAGCCGGCCGAGCCGCTCGATCCGGATCGTAAGCACGGTACGGTCGGCGCGGTCGCGTGCGACCTGCACGGCCACATCGCGGCGGCGACGTCGACGGGCGGCATCACGAACAAGCAGCCGGGGCGTGTCGGCGATTCGCCGATCATCGGCGCCGGCTGCTACGCGGACGACGCGACCTGCGCGGTATCGTCGACGGGCACCGGCGAGATGTTCATCCGGCTCGCGACCGCGCATGACGTTGCCGCACAGATCGCGTATCGCGGCGCATCGCTGGCCGACGCCGCGCACGACGTCGTGATGAACAAGCTGTCGCGCCTGGCGGGCCGCGGCGGGATCATCGCGGTCGACGCGCACGGCAACGTCGCGATGCCGTTCAACACCGAAGGGATGTACCGAGGCTACGCGCGTGTGGGCGAAGCGCCTGTCGTCGGCATCTATCGCGACGACGCAGCCTGATTCCGGATCGCACGAGGAGAACCGCATGACTTCGAGCCGTAACCCGTCGGGCCTGGCGCTGCCCGAGCAGCGCGTCGTCGCCGTGGACGACCTGTCGGTCACGTTCCGCCGCGAAGGCGCGACGTTCGACGCGGTGCGCAACGTGTCGTTTCACGTCGATCGCGGCGAGACGCTCGCGATCGTCGGCGAATCGGGTTCCGGCAAGTCAGTCACGTCGCTCGCGCTGATGCGGCTCGTCGAGCATGGCGGCGGCGCGATCACGGGCGGCCGGATTGCGTTCCGGCGCCGCGGCGGCGCGCTCGTCGATCTGGTGCAGGCGAACGCCGCGACGATGCGCGGCATCCGCGGCTCGGACATCGCGATGATCTTCCAGGAGCCGATGACGTCGCTGAACCCGGTGTTCACGGTCGGCGACCAGATCAGCGAGGCGATCGCGCTCCACCAGTCGAAGAGCGCGGCCGAAGCACGCGCGGAAGCGCTGCGGCTGCTCGATCTCGTGCGCATCCCGGAAGCGCGCCGCGTGTTCGTGCGCTATCCGCACCAGTTGTCCGGCGGGATGCGGCAGCGCGTGATGATCGCGATGGCACTGTCGTGCCGGCCCGCGCTGCTGATCGCCGACGAGCCGACGACCGCGCTCGACGTGACGATCCAGGCGCAGATCCTGCAACTGGTTCGCGGGCTGCAGGACGAGATGAACATGGGCGTGATCTTCATCACGCACGACATGGGCGTGGTGGCCGAGGTGGCCGACCGCGTGCTCGTGATGTATCGCGGCGAGAAGGTCGAGGAGGGCGAGTCGGACCGCATCTTCGCGGCGCCCGCGCATCGCTACACGCGTGCGCTGCTCGCGGCCGTGCCGCGGCTCGGCTCGATGCAGGGCACCGATGCGCCCGAGAAATTCCCGCTGCTGAAGGTGGACGGCGCGAGCGCCGCGGCACCGGCGCCTGGGGCGAACCACGATGTGCAGCCGCCCGTCGATCAGGCCGCGCCGCCGATCCTGCGCGTACGCGATCTCGTCACGCGCTTTCCGGTGAAGAGCGGCGTGTTCGGCCGCGTGTCGCAGTACGTGCATGCGGTCGAGCGCGTGAGCTTCGAGCTGCGCGCGGGCGAGACGCTCGCGCTGGTCGGCGAGTCGGGCTGCGGCAAGTCGACCACCGGCCGCTCGCTGCTGCGCCTCGTCGAGTCGCGGAGCGGCTCGATCGAATTCGACGGTCGCGACATCAGCGCGCTGAAGGGCCCGGACCTGCAGGCGCTGCGCCGGAACATCCAGTTCATCTTCCAGGATCCGTTCGCGTCGCTGAACCCGCGTCTCACGGTCGGTTTCTCGATCATGGAGCCGCTGCTCGTGCACGGCGTCGCGAGCGGCCGCGAAGCGCAGGCGCGCGTCGACTGGCTGCTCGACAAGGTCGGCCTGCCGCCCGAGGCCGCGCGTCGTTACCCGCACGAATTCTCGGGCGGCCAGCGCCAGCGGATCGCGATCGCACGTGCGCTCGCGCTGAACCCGAAGGTCGTGATCGCCGACGAATCGGTGTCGGCGCTCGACGTGTCGGTGCAGGCGCAGATCGTCAACCTGATGCTCGACCTGCAGCGCGAACTCGGCGTCGCGTACCTGTTCATCTCGCACGACATGGCCGTCGTCGAGCGCATCAGCCATCGCGTCGCGGTGATGTATCTCGGCCAGATCGTCGAGATCGGCCCGCGCCGCGCGGTGTTCGAAGCGCCGCAGCATCCGTACACGAAGAAGCTGATGAGCGCGGTGCCCGTGGCCGATCCCGCGCGCCGGCATGCGCCGCGCCAGCTCGCGGCGGACGAGATCCCGAGCCCGATCCGCGCGGTCGGCGACGAGCCGGTGGTTGCGCCGCTCGTCGCGGTCGGTCCCGATCACTACGTCGCGACGCATCGCGTCGGCGGCGCGTACTGAACGCGCGGGAGGTCGCATATGGACCGCAGCTGCGCACGAGCGAGGCAACGGCGTCTTTATCCCGAGCGGGGGCAGTCACGCCGCGATTTCAACCATGCGTTACCGAATCATCCACAGGAGCCCAACAAGATGAACAAGCCGTATTCGTTCCCGATGTTCCGTCCGCGCGCGCTGCTCGCTGCGGGTGCCGGCGCGTTCGCGCTGTCGGCCGCGGTGCCCGCGTTCGCGCAGCAGACCGCAGTGATGGCGGTGGATTCGACGTTTACGACGATGGACCCGTACGACGCGAACGACACGGTGTCGCAGGCCGTCGTCAAGTCGTTCTACCAGGGGCTGGTCGGCTTCGACAAGGACATGAAGCTCGTCAACGTGCTGGCGACGAGCTACGACGCGAGCGCCGATGCGAAGACCTACACGATCAAGCTGCGCCAGGGCGTGAAGTTCCATGACGGCACCGATTTCAACGCGGCGGCCGTGAAGGCGAACTTCGACCGCGTGACCGATCCCGCGAACCACCTGAAGCGCTACAACATGTTCCGCGTGATCGAGAAGACCGAGGTCGTCGATCCGTACACGGTGAAGGTCACGCTGCGCGAGCCGTTCTCGGCGTTCATCAACACGCTCGCGCACCCTTCGGCCGTGATGATCTCGCCGGCCGCGATGAAGAAGTGGGGCCGCGACATCGCGCTGCATCCGGTCGGTACCGGTCCGTTCGAGTTCGTCGAATGGAAGCAGACCGACGACCTGAAGGTGAAGAAGTTCGCCGGCTACTGGAAGAAGGGTTACCCGAAGATCGACGCGATCGACTGGAAGCCGGTGGTCGACAACAACACGCGCGCGGCGCTGATGAAGACGGGCGAAGCGGATTTCGCGTTCCGCATTCCGTTCGAGCAGGCGGCCGACCTGAAGGGCAACCCGAAGGTGGATGTCGTCGAGCGGGCATCGATCGTGCAGCGCTTCGTGTCGCTGAATACGCTGCAGAAGCCGTTCGACAACCCGAAGGTGCGCCAGGCGCTGAACTACGCGGTAAACAAGGAGGCGCTCGCGAAGGTCGCGTTCTCCGGTTTCGCGACGCCGGCCACCGGCGTGGTGCCGCAGGGTGTGGACTACGCGACGAAGCTCGGCCCCTGGCCGTACGACCCGGCGAAGGCGCGCGCGCTGCTGAAGGAGGCCGGTTATCCGAACGGCTTCGAGACGACGCTGTGGTCCGCATATAACAACTCGACGTCGCAGAAGGCGATCCAGTTCGTGCAGCAGCAACTCGCGCAGGTCGGCGTGAAGGTGCAGGTGCAGGCGCTGGAAGCCGGCGAGCGCGTCGCGAAGGTCGAGAGCGCGCCGGATCCGGCGAAGGCGCCGGTGCGGATGTACTACATCGGCTGGTCGTCGTCGACGGGCGAGGCGAACTGGGCGATCACGCCGCTGCTCGCCGCCGCGTCGGCGCCGCCGAAGCTCGTCAATACCGCGTACTACAAGAACGACGCGGTCGACGGCGATCTCACGAAGGCGCTCGAGACAGTCGATCGCACGAAGAAGGCCGAACTTTACAGCGACGCGCAGAAGCAGATCTGGGCCGATGCGCCGTGGATCTTCCTCGTGCAGGAGAAGATCGTGTATGCACGCAGCAAGCGGCTGCAGGGCGCGTACGTGATGCCGGACGGCTCGTTCAACTTCGACGAGATCTCGCTGAAATGACGGCGGTTTGCCCGCCACGCGACGCCGGCGGCGCAATCCGCCGGCGCGTTGACCCGATCGGTGCCCCATGCTGAATTTCCTCGTCAAACGCCTGTTCGGCCTGCTGCCCACGCTCGCGATCGTCGCGGTGCTGGTGTTCATGTTCGTGCACCTGCTGCCGGGCGATCCGGCGCGGCTCGCGGCCGGCCCCGAAGCCGACGACGCGACGGTCGCGCTCGTGCGCGCCGATCTCGGCCTCGACAAGCCGATGCCAACCCAGTTCGCGAATTTCTTCATGAAGATCGCGCACGGCGATTTCGGCATGTCGACCCGCAGCAAGCGGCCGGTATCGACCGAGATCGGCGAGCGCTTCATGCCGACGCTGCTGCTGACGCTCGTCAGCATGGTGTGGGCGACGCTGTTCGGGATGGCGATCGGGATCGCGTCGGCGGTGTGGCGCAATCGCTGGCCCGACCGCATCGGGATGACGATCGCGGTGTCGGGCATCTCGTTTCCCGCGTTCGCACTCGGCATGCTGCTGATGGAGATCTTCTCGGTGAAGCTCGGCTGGCTGCCGGTCGTGCCGGACGGCACGTGGAAGAGCTACGTGCTGCCGTCGCTGACGCTCGGCGCCGCGGTCGCGGCCGTGATGGCGCGCTTCACGCGCGCGTCGTTCGTCGAGGTGCTGAACGAGGATTTCGTGCGCACCGCGCGAGCGAAGGGCGTGCACGAGCCGATGGTCGTGCTCAAGCACTGCCTGCGCAACGCGATGATCCCGGTCGTCACGATGATGGGGCTGCAGTTCGGCTTCCTGCTCGGCGGCTCGATCGTCGTCGAGGCCGTGTTCAACTGGCCGGGGCTCGGGCGCCTGCTCGTCGACGCGGTGACGATGCGCGACTACCCGGTGATCCAGGCGATCGTGCTGCTGTTCTCGCTTGAGTTCATCCTGATCAACCTGACCGTCGACGTGTTGTACGCGGTCATCAACCCGACCATCCGGTTCAAGTGAGGCGAGCATGAACGCGACTGTCCAGACCGCGGCACCGGCCGCATCGACCGCGATCCGCACGCCGTGGCGCGAATTCTGGCGCAAGTTCCGCAAGCAGACGGTGGCGCTCGTCGCGGGCGGCTTCGTGCTGGCGCTCGTCGTGCTGGCATTCGTCGGCCCGCACATCGTGCCGTTCGATCCGGAAAACTATTTCGACTACGACGCGCTGAACGCGGGGCCGTCGGCCGTGCACTGGTTCGGCGTCGATTCGCTCGGCCGCGACATCTTCAGCCGGATCGTCGCCGGCACGCGCATCTCGCTCGCGGCCGGCTTCTTCTCGGTCGCGCTCGGCGCGCTGATCGGCACCGTATTCGGGCTGCTCGCCGGCTACTACGAAGGCTGGTGGGATCGCATCACGATGCGCATCGCCGACGTGCTGTTCGCGTTCCCGGGCATCCTGCTCGCGATCGGCGTGGTCGCGATCCTCGGCAACGGGATGGTCAACGTGATCTGCGCGGTCGCGATCTTCAGCATCCCGGCGTTCGCGCGGCTCGTGCGCGGCAACACGCTGATGCTCAAGCACATGACCTACGTCGAGGCCGCGCGCAGCATCGGCGCGTCGGACTGGACGATCATCATGCGGCACATCCTGCCGGGCACCGTGTCGTCGGTCGTCGTCTACTTCACGATGCGGATCGGCACGTCGATCATCACGGCCGCGAGCCTGTCGTTCCTCGGGCTCGGCGCGCAGCCGCCGACGCCGGAGTGGGGCGCGATGCTCAACGAGGCGCGTGCCGACATGGTGACGGCGCCGCACATCGCGGTGTTCCCGAGCCTCGCGATCTTCCTGACCGTGCTCGCGTTCAACCTGCTCGGCGACGGGCTGCGCGACGCGCTCGATCCGAAGCTGGAGCGCCGTTGATGCCTGCTGCACCGATGTGGGCCGCGACGCTGCCGGCCGGGCCGCGCGGCACGATCGCCGACGTGCCGGGCGTGACGGTCGGCCATTGCACGCTCGATGCCGGCAACGTGCAGACCGGCGTGACCGTCGTGAAACCGCATCCGGGCGATGTGTACCGCAGCAAGGTGCCGGCCGGCGCGGCCGTGATCAACGGCTTCGGCAAGAGCGTCGGGCTCGTGCAGGTCGACGAACTCGGCACGCTCGATACGCCGATCGCGCTGACCAATACGTTCGGTGTCGGCGCGGTTGCACAGGCGCAGATCCGCGCGGCGATCGCCGCGAATCCGCAGATCGGCCGCGACTGGCCGACCGTCAACCCGCTCGTGTTCGAATGCAACGACGGTTACCTGAACGACATCCAGGCGTTCGCGGTGACGGCCGCGCATTACGACGACGCATGCCGCGCCGCGTCGCACGACGTCGCACGCGGCGCGGTGGGCGCCGGGCGGGGGATGTCGTGCTTCGACCTGAAGGGCGGGATCGGTTCGGCATCGCGCGTCGCCGTCGCGGCAGGCAGGCCCTATACGGTCGGCGCGCTCGTGCTCGCGAATTTCGGCCGGCTGCCGATGCTGACGCTCGGCGGCGTGCCGCTCGGGCGCATCGTCGCGCAACGGCGGGCGTCCGGGGCCGCGCACGCGGCGCCGCCCGAGCAGGGTTCGATCATCCTGTTGCTCGCCACCGATGCGCCGCTCGATGCGCGGCAACTGTCGCGGCTCGCGCGCCGCGCGGGCGCGGGGCTGGCCCGCACGGGTTCCGTCTACGGGCACGGCAGCGGCGACATCGCGCTCGCATTCTCGACCGCATACACGATCGCGCACGACGCGTCATATGTCGCGCTGCCGGCCCTCGTGGCCGATGCGGCGCTCGATCCGCTGTTCATGGCCGCGGCCGAAAGCGTCGAGCACGCGATCGCCGATGCATTGCTGCAGGCCGTGACGGTGACCGGCCGCGACGGCCACGTGCGGCAATCGCTGCGCGACGCGCTTCCCGACCTCGACCCTCTGCTCAACGCACACCGTCCCAACTATTCATGAAGATCCTGATTTCGACCGACATCGAAGGCGTCGCCGGCGTGTTCGCCACCGAGCAGACGCGCGCCGGCAATCCGGAATACGAGCGAGCGCGCCGCTGGATGACCGCGGAAGCGAACGCGGCGATCGAAGGCGCGTTCGCGGGCGGCGCGCAGGCCGTCTGGATCAACGATTCGCATGGCGGCTATCGCAACCTGCTGCCCGACGGGCTCGATGCGCGCACGCGCGTCGTGCTCGGCAAGCCGCGCACGCTCGGGATGATGGCGGGCCTCGAGCAGCAGCCCGACCTCGTGTTCATGATCGGCTATCACGCGAAATCGCAGACGCGCGGCGTGCTCGCGCACACGATCAACAGCTTCGCGTTCACGCAGGTATGGCTGAACGGCGTCGAGCTCGGTGAAGCCGGGTTGTACGGCGCGCTGGCGCGCGAATATGGCGCGCACGTCGCACTGGCAACCGGCGACGACGTGTTCGCCGAGGAAACGCAGCCGCTGTTTCCGGACGCGCGTTTCGAGACGGTGAAGACAGCCGGTGGCGCATCGAGCGGCGACACGCTCACGCCTGCCGCATCGTGTGCGCGCATCGCGACCGCCGCGCGCGAGACGGTTGTGCAGGCGCTGTCGTCCGGTTGTCGCGCGGGCGCACATCGCCCCGCGCCGGCCGCTTGCACGCTGCGCGTGCAGACGGCCGCGCTGGCCGACCTGTTCTGCGTGCTGCCGTCGCTCGAGCGCGTCGATGCGGTGACGCTGCGCTTCGACGGGCCGTCGGTCGAGCATGTGGTGCGCACGCTGAACAGCCTGTCGGCGATGTCGTTCATGCTGAGGTGATGCGCGCCGCAACGATGCCGCTTGCGTGCGGCGGGTCAGTCGCTGGCGACGGGGTGTGCTGCCGCGGCGAGCAGGAACGCTTCCATCGCCGCGACCAGCGCGAGCGGCGTCTCGTTCATCGGATAGTGGCCGGCGTTGCGGAGCACCTCGACGGTGGCGCACGGATAGCGCCGCAGGTAGGTGCGCGCCATCAGCGCCGCGTCGAACGCCGGATCGTGTTCGCCGATCAGCACTTTCACCGGATGGATGCCCGCGATCTCGTCGCTGAAATCCGTATCGGCCCACGCGCGGAAGTACGCGCAGAACGCAGGCGCCGACGAACAGGCTGCCGAATACGCGGCTTTCCACTCGACCCAGGCGGCGGGCAACCGGCCGCCGGTGCTGCGATCGATGATGGTCCTGCGATCGGCGAGGGTGTCGGCGGCGCGCTCGAATAGCGCGCGTCGCTCGGCGTCGAATGGCAGGCCGCCGCACGGCACGGGCGCGATCGGCACCAGCGCGCGTACGCGTTCGGGCGCGACGGCGGCGATTTTCTCGATCGCCATGCCGCCCATCGAATGGCCGACGAGGCTGAAGGTCGGGAAGCCGAGCATGTCGGCGAGCGCGAGCGTGTCGGCGGCGATCTCGTCGATCGTGTAGTTGCCGCGTGCGTCGCGCATCCGGCCGTAGCCGCGATAGTCCATGAACACATAGCTGAAGCGGTCGCGCGACAGCCACGCTTCGACGGGTTCGAACGCGCGGGCGTCGCCGAACCAGCCGTGCAGCACGAGAACAGGGTGGGGGCCGTCCCCCACGCGATGAAACGTATTCGGCATCTCCGCTCCGATGAGGTTGTTATCCGGCCGATCAGGCCGACGGGTCTTGCGGCCGTCAGGTCGCGCAAGCGTGGAGCGGATCGTAGATGGATCGAGGGAGACCCGCCTTCGATATCGGGTCATTGATGATGGAATTCGGGCCGTGAGAAATACGCTGTTAGATCCCTACGAACACATTCCCCGGAGCGTGGTCGTGACCGCCAACGACTATGCGGCGGGCACGACGTTTCCGGAACACGCGCACGGGCGCGGGCAATTCGCGTTCGCGTCGCGCGGCACGATCAGCGTGTCGACGCCGCACGGCCGCTGGCTGGTGCCGCCGCAGCGCGCATGCTGGGTGCCGGCCGGCGTGCGGCACGAAATGACGATGACCGGGCCGGTCACGATGCTCAACACGTTCGTGTCCGGCGACGCCGCGCAGGAAGCGGGCCTGCCCGGGCAGTGCGGCGTGTATGGCGTGTCCGCATTGCTGCGGCAGCTGATCGACGATGCGATCGACCTGCCGGCCATGTACGACGTCGATGGCCGTGCGGGCAAGCTGATGGCGCTGCTGATCGCGGAAATCGCGACGATGCCGCGCCTGTCGCTGCATGCGCCGCTGCCGGCCGACGCACGGCTGGCGAAGGTCTGCCGGCACCTGTTCGCGTCGCCGTCGATCGCGGCCGATCTCGACCGGGTGGCCGCCGACGCGGGCGTGAGCCGGCGCACGTTTACGCGGCAGTTCCGCGCGCAGACGGGCGTGAGTTTTGCCGCGTGGCGTCAGCAGGTGTGCATGCTCGCGGCGATTTCCCGCCTGAGCGACGGGCAGCAGGTGACCCGCGTTGCGCTCGATCTCGGGTATGCGAGCGCGAGCGCGTTCACGTCGGCGTTTCGCCGCATTCTGGGCGACACGCCAAGCCGGTATCTTGAGATTCGGCGCTAGGCGGAAGGATTCGGCGACGCGCACCATGCCCGTTCGCCGGTCGCAGCCGCAAAAAAATACGCGCCTGCCCAATTCGGTCAGACGCGTTTAAAGGCACTCGGTCAGAAAAAATGCGCGCACAGCAAGCGGGGCGGTTGCGCGCATTCCTTGCGTAATTATTGCTTCTTCCGATTCAATTCGGTCGGCGCGTTGCGGATAACGAAGGATACGCCGCATAACGCGCAAACGATACACCGCCGAACGGACGATTCATGTGCTGTCGCAGCATGCGTTTCAATCGCGCGTTTGATGTAGGGGCAGAAGTCCCGACCAATGGACATCGGCAACCGTGTCCCGGCGCGATGCGGTGCAGCATCGAAACATTGACGGCACAGCAAAAACGCTGCGTGGCGCGATGCCTGTCGGTATCGCGCCACGCGGCGGTGCGTCTGAATCCGGCCGGCCTGCGCCGGCAGGTGCGTCAAACGTCGAAGAACACCGTTTCGTCCGGCCCCTGCATGCGGATGTCGAAGCGGTAGACGACCGGGCGGCCCGGCTGCGCGTCGCGTTTCGCGACGAGCGTCGCGCGGCGCTCGGCCGGTACCGCGTTCAGCACGGGGTCGGCTGCGTTCGCCGCGACCTCGTCGTCGAAGTACACGCGCGTGAACGCGTGGGTGAGGATCCCGCGCATCATCACGGTCACGTTGACGTGCGGCGCTTCGTCGGCGGCGATGCGGCCCGGCTTCACCGTCTCGACGACGAAGCGGTGCTGCGCATCGGTGCCCGTGCCGACTCGCGCGAAACCGGTGAAGCCGGATTTCGCGATGTCGTCGCGCGATGCAGGGAAGCGGCCCGCGCTGTCCACCTGCGTGAATTCGAGCACCGCGTCGCCGACGACGTTGCCGTCGCCGTCGAACACCTGCCCGACCAGCAGCACGTGCTCGCCGTCGGCGTGCGTCGCGGCGATCGTCGGCGTGAACAGGCTTTTCAGGTCGTAGTCGTATTGCTGCGGGCACAGGCCGTATGCGAAGTACGGGCCGACCGTCTGCGAAGGGGTTTGCTTCAGCGTCGTCATGGTTCAGCGCTCCATCGGGGTAGCGTCGCGGCCGCGCAGCACGATGTCGAATTCGTAGCCGAGCGCATAGCCTTCTTCGGTGATGTCCATCGAGAAGCGCGAGATCAGGCGATCGCGCGCGGCCTCGGGCGTGCCCTGGAAGATCGGGTCGTACGCGAGCAGCGGGTCGCCGGGGAAGTACATCTGCGTGACGAGACGCGAGCCGAAGTAATCGCCGAACAGCGAGAAGTGGATGTGATTCGGGCGCCACGCGTTCGGATGGTTGCCCCACGGATAGGCGCCGGGCTTGATCGTCAGGAAGCGGTAGCGGCCTTCGTCGTCGGTCAGGCAGCGGCCCGCGCCGAGGAAGTTCGGGTCGAGCGGCGCGTCGTGCTGGTCGACCTTGTGCACGTAGCGGCCGGCCGCGTTTGCCTGCCACACCTCGACGAGCGTGTTGCGCACGGGCTTGCCGCCTTCGTCGAGCACGCGGCCCGTGACGACCATGCGCTCGCCGAGCGGTTCGCCGTTCTTCACGGCGTTCTTCGTCAGGTCGTGGTCGAGCGCGCCGAGATCTTCCGCGCCGTAGACGGGCGCGTACTGGTCGCGCAGCTTGTCCTTCAGCGGGATCAGCGGGCGGGTCGGGCCGCGCTTCACGGACGAACGGTACTCGGGGTGGACATAGGCCGGATGCGACGGCCAGTCGCGCGGCGTGAGGATCGTGGGGGAATCCATCGGGCGTCTCCTGATAGGTATTTCGCGAAGTGGATGGCAGGACTGTAGCTAATCCGGAAAGTTATGCAAAATGACCTTTTTTCGCGAGACGCATAACCGTTCGTTATGTTCGCGGCGCCAATGAAAAATCCGCCGGACAGGATGCCTGTCCGGCGGATGAAAGCGATCGGGCTTCGCGTCGTCGGTGACGACCCCGTGCACGGCCCTCCAGCCAGCCCGTCGCTATTTTTTGTCTTTTGTTCTTGTTGTTATCCGGCCTCCCTGAGCCTGCCCGTTGTCATTTGCAGCCGGGATCGAACACGATCCCGTCGAATTCGAGCGACAGCGTGCCGCTGCGCAGCAGTACGGCCGGCGTCGCGGCCCGGTCGGCGCCGAGCACGTCGCTCACGTACTGCGCGCAGAACCCGCGCCGCGCCCTCAGGTTGAAGCGGTTGCCGAGCAATGCGTCGATCCGCCGTTCGGCCGTCGCATGCACGTTGCGCTGCTCGTCGGCGGTCGGTGCCGCGACGCGGCGCGCCAGCGCGATGCGGCCGCCGTCGGTATGGGCGACGAAGCGCGACAGCGGCGTGAGCTTCGTCCACGCAAACGCGGGCTCGGCGATCACGGGTTCGTCGCCCGACGTATCGACCACGATGCCGAAGCGATTGGCCCATGCGCCCGTCGTGCCTGCCGCGTCGCGTGGCGAGCCGGCCGGCACGCGGATGAACACGAGATCGCCGACATGCGCGCTGGCGGCCAGCGTGCGGACGGTGGCGAGCGGCATCGTGCGATCCGTGTCGCGTGCATCGCGCGGTGCGGTGTGCTGCGGTTCGTAAGCGGCGGTGTCGGTTCGGGTGGCCATTTCGGCTCCGTCGTTGAGTGACAGGACGGAGCGGATTATGCAGACAAGTATCCGAAAGTGTTCATCTGTATGCGCAGGTAGCCTAATATCCGACCTTAAGCATCATTTTTCGATACCAAAATGACCGAACCCGCCCAACTCATCGAAACGCTGAAGCGCCAGTTGAAGGCGCAGGGAATGACCTACCGCGACGTCGCGCGTGCGCTCGACGTTTCCGAGACGAGCGTGAAGCGGCTGTTCGCGAGCGGCCGCTTCACGCTGGAGCGCGTCGCGGAGATCGCGCAGTTGCTCGGCTATACGCTGGCCGAGCTCGTGCAGGAGGCATCGGCGTCGGCGCCGAGGCTGCACGTGCTGACCGAGCAGCAGGAGGCGCTGCTCGTGTCGGACGTGAAACTGCTGCTCGTCGCCGTCTGCGCGATCAACTACTGGACCGTGCAGGACATCGTGTCGGCCTATCGCGTGACGAAGGCCGAGTGCGTGAAATACCTGCTGATGCTCGACCGGATGAACGTCGTCGCGCTGCTGCCGGGCGACCGGATTCGCGTGCGCGTCGCGCGCGATTTCGACTGGCTGCCGGGTGGGCCGATCCGCCGTTATTTCCATGCGCACGCGCTCGGCGATTTCCTCGACAGCCGTTTCGACGGCGCGGGCGAGACGATGACGTTCTCGCAAGGGATGCTGACGGAGGCCGCCGCCGCGGAGCTCGAACTGGAATTACGCCGGCTGCGCAGCAAGGCGGCCGCGCTGCATGCGGAATCGTCGTCCGCGCCGCTCGGGCAGAAGCACGGGACGGGTTTGCTGATCGCGACGCGGATCTGGGAGCCGACCGGTTTCCACGCGCTGCGGCGTGATGCGTGACGTTTCACCGAATGCTTGGGACTATCCGGAAAGTTATGCAAAATGGCATTTCATCGTCACTCACATAACCACACGTTATGAATAACCGTATCGCCGACGGCCGCGTCAAGTTCCGGCACTTGCAGTGCTTTCTCGCGGTCGCGCAGTTGGGCGGCGTGCAGAAGGCGGCCGAAAGCCTGTCGATCACGCAGCCGGCCGTGTCGAAGACGATCGCCGAACTGGAGGCGATCCTCGGCGTGAAGCTGTTCGAGCGCAGCCGGCAGGGTGCGCAGCCGACCCGCGAAGCGCAGTTGTTCATGCCGCATGCGAACGCGTGCGTGCTGGCGCTGCGGCAGGGCGTCGGGCTGCTCGCGCGCGAGGGCGGGGCCGCCGCGGCGACGCTGGAAATCGGCATGCTGCCGACCGTCGCGGCATCGCTTGCGCCTGCGTTGATGAAGGCGCTGGCCGAGCGCTGGCCGCGCATCGTCGTGCGGATCGCGACGGCCGCGAACGCCGATCTGCTGGAGCGCCTGAAGTCCGGTGCGATCGAATGCGCGATCGGGCGACTGTCGGAGCCGGAGCGGATGATCGGGCTCGCGTTCGAGCAGTTGTACAACGAGCCGCTCGTCGCGGTCGTGCGCGCCGGGCATCCGCTGCTGTCGAGCGCGGCGCCGGCCACCGAGCTCGCGCGCTATCCGGTCGTGCTGCCGCCGTACGGCACGCTGATCCGGCAGTCGGCCGAGCAACTGCTCGGCGCATGCGGCGCGCCGCCGCTGGATTCGTTCATCGAGGTGTTGTCGGTATCGGTCGCGCGCGCGCTGGCGCTCGAGAACGACGCGGTGTGGTTCGTGCCGCTCTACGCGGCCGAATACGATCTGTCGGCAGGTGCGCTGGCGCGCCTGCCGCTGCCGTCCGCGGGTACCGACGAGCCGGTCGGGCTCATCCTGCGCACCGACGCGCAGCCGTCGCCGGTCGCACGGACGCTGATCGATGCCGTGCGCGACATCGCGCGGTCGCGGTTCGGCGACAAGCGCCCGCACCGGACGCCACGCGCCGCGCGCAAGCCGGGGCGCAGCGATCGCTGATCCTTCGTGCCGGGCGACAAGCCCGGCTCAGTCTTTTTCTCCGCTTCCGGATTGGCCATCCGGCCAGTAGCCGTCCTCGTGGTGCTTGGCATATCGTATCGTTTTTGGTACGATTGGTGACAAGACGATGGCGAGACAGCAGATCCAGGTCACGCTCGGCGTGCGGTTCTTTCGCACGGCCCGAGGCAACGAGCCGGTGCGCGAATGGCTCAAGGCGCTCGGGCAAGTGGAGCGAAGGGCGATCGGCGAAGAGATCAAGACCGTTCAACTCGGCTGGCCGCTCGGCATGCCGCTGGTCCGGAAGATGGCGAAGGATCTATGGGAGATCCGCGTGATGCTGCCGGGGCGGAGCGCCCGCGTGCTGTTCACGGTCGTCGGCGACACGATGGTCCTGCTGCACGGCTTCTTCAAGCAGTCGCGGGCCACGCCGTCGGACGATCTCGACGTCACCGTCGCGCGCCTGAAAGCGCTGACGCACGCCATTTGAATTCCCGGTTGCGCCGCAACCCACCGTCGTCGACGGTCGGGCAGCCGGCAACGCCATGCATTGGAGTACGACATGACGACCACGAACAACCCGCATATCGGCAGCGACTTCGATACCTTCCTCGAAGAGGACGGCAATCTCGAAGCGGCCACCGCCACCGCGATCAAGCGCGTGATCGCGTGGCAGATCGGGCAGGAAATGAAGGCGCAGCACATCACCAAAACCGCGATGGCCGCGCGGATGAAAACCAGTCGTGCGGCGCTCAACCGGCTGCTCGACGAAACCGACACGAGCCTCACGCTGGCGACGCTCGCGAGCGCGGCCGCCGCGCTCGGCAAACGGCTCAGCTTTGAGCTGGTGCCGGCCTGACCGAAGCGATGCGCGCGGCGATCCGGCCAGCGATTCGGCCAACGATCTGCCGGCGCGTCGCCGCGAGCGGGCGGGTGTCAGCCCGCGCGCGCACGGCCGGTCATTTGCGCGGCCCGGTCACCCGCAGATAAAGCAGCGCGCCGCCCGCGAGCAGCAGCGGGCACAGGAGATACCAGCCCGTCGTCAGGAACAGCCCGGCAACCGCAACCAGCGAAATCCACGCGCAGCGGTAAGCGATGCCGCCGCGCGGTAGCAACTTCAGCGCGGCGGCCGCACCGAGCCCATACACCATCACGAAACACCCGGACGTTACGAGCACGAGCGGTTTCGGTCCGACGTCCGAGATCGTCGTCGCGGCCAGCGCGACGGCCGCGAGCACGGCGATCACGCCGAGGCTACGGCGCGGGACGCCGCCGACCTGGCTGCCTTGCGCGAGCCACGCGGGCAACGCGCCGTCGCGCCCGAGCGCCGCGCCGAGCTTGGCCGCGCCCGCGAAATACGCGTTCATCGTGCCGAGCGTGAGCAGCAGCGCGGCCGCGGCTGCGAGCACCTGCGCGTGGCCGCCGATGCCGCCCGCGATCAGTTCGGCGAGCGGCGCGCCCGAGGCGCCGGCAGACGGCCCGAGCACCGTCACGCTCGCGGCGGCGACCGACAGATACAGGAACCCGACGACCACGACCGCAATGGCGGCCGAGCGCGGCATGTCGTGCGCGGGCCGGCGGAATTCGGCCGCGAGATGCGTGATCGCTTCCCAGCCCGCGAAGCTCCATACGAGCAGCGCGGCGGCCTGGCCGACCGCGAGCCAGCCGTGCGGTGCGAACGGCTGCAGGTTCGCGGTGCGCGCATGCGGCGCGGACGCCAGCACCGCGGCGACCAGCAGCGTGACGAGCAGCGCCGACAACACGAGCTGCATGCGGCCCGATACGGTGACGCCGAACGCATTCGCGGCCGACACGGTCGCGATCAGCGCGGCAGCCGTGACGATGACCGTCGTGTGCCCGCCGCCCGTGACGGCCGCGACGTACGCGCCGCCGAACATCGCGGCGGCCGGCGCGCCGGCCGGCACCGCGAAATAGAAGCACCATCCGACGATCGCCGCCGCTTTCGGCCCGAATGCGCGCCGCGCGTAGGTCGAAACGCCGCCCGCGTCGGGATAACGTGCGCCGAGTGCGGCGAAGGTGGCCGCAAGCGGCCCGGACAGCACGACGAGTGCGGCCCATGCGAGCAGCGACGCCGGGCCCGCGACCTCGGCTGCCAGCGCAGGCAACGCGATCACGCCGGTGCCGAGCACCGCGCCGATATACAGCGCGGCGCCCTGGAAAATGGTCAACGAGCCCGCGTGATGAGCGGCGGGCGAGTCGGCATGCGAAGTCATGAGCGGCAGTCTCCGGAAGTCTTGTTTTGTCTGGGCGCGGGAGCCCGCGCGGGCAATCGTCCGATGCTACCCGAACGCTGCCGGCAGCGCGGCCCGGCGATCAGTAGTCCGTGGATGTCAGCAGTGGCGCGCGAGCCGCAGGCGCGCATCCTCGCGCGCGGCGGGCGACAGTTCGGGTGCGTAGTGGAACGTACCCGACACGAGCGATGCGACAGGCACGCCGTCGCGGAACAGCACGCGATTGCCGGCCAGCGCCGGCACCTTGTCGCCGGGCAGCAGCGTGCCGGCGAGATTCAACGGGTCGGCGCCCGTCACGCAGACGTACTGCCCGTCGCCGGGTTGCCGCCGCAGCTCGCGCAGGATCGGAATCGCCTCGGGCAGCGCGAACTGCTCGCCCGCGAGCCCGGCGACGAAACGACCGCCGCGAATCTCGCCGCGCGCTTCGAGGCGCTGCAGCACGCGCGCGAGTTCGCGCCAGCTCGGCAGCCAGTCGGCTTCGCGTTCGAGCAGCCGCCAGAACACGACGCCGTAGCGGCGCAGCAGCGTCCACGCGATGTGTTCGAGCGCGTCGGGATCGGTCGCGGCCGGGCCGCGTTTCGGCGCCGGCGCATCGTCCGGCGGCGCCTGACGCTGCACGAGCGCCCAGCGGCCCGCGTCGTCCATCCCGCCGATCAGCGCACCGCCGCGTCGCGTGCGCGGCGCATAGGTCGCGCTGCGCTTGACGGCCGGTTTCAGCAGCGCGCGCAGGCCCGCGTAGCTGTCCGCATTCACGAGGCCGGCCGATACGAGCTCGCCGAGTGCCTGTTCGAGTTCGACGGGCAGCATGTGCAGGTCGTCGAGCAGCGCATCGAAGAACATCGCGCCGTGCGCGGCGAGCGCGTCGCGCACCTGCGTGGCCCGCGCGGACAGCGCCGGTTGCGCGTCGGGGTCACGCAGCGCCTGCCATGCGGCGAGGTGGCGGCGCGGCAGCAGCACGATCGGCGTCGTCTTCACGGGTGTGCCGGCCGCGCGCGCCGGTGCGCCGATGCGCGTCCACACGAGCTTGCCCGAGCGGCACAGCTCGTCGAGGCCGCCCGCCATATAGTCGGTGAGCCGCGCGGGCAGCAGCGCGTCTTCCCATGCGCTCGCCGCGGCCTCGAAGCCTTCGAGTTGTTCGACGACGGCTGCGAGTGCATCGCGGCCCGTGCCGCGCGTGTCGGGCGTCAGGTGCTGCCAATGGAACAGGAAGCGCATGAAGTCGGCGCGTTCGACCGGTTCGATCTCGCGGCGCAGCCGCTTCACCGTATAGCGATGAATGCGCGCGAGCAGGTGGCGTTCGCACCATTCGTCCGTCGTCGCGCCCGGCGTGAACCGGCCGCGCATCACATAGCCTTCGCGCTCCAGCGCCGCGAGCGCCGTCGCGATCGACGCCGGCGGAAGGCCGAGCGGTGTCGCAATCGCGTCGAGCGCAAGCGGCCCGAAGCCGGTGAGCCGCGCGCGGACCACGTCGACGAGTGCGGCATCCGCTTCCCACGGTTGCGCGCAGGCGGCCGGCACCTTGAGCGCCGGTGCCACACGTGCGTCGGGATGCAGCGCACGCATGCACACGAGCCGTTCGACCGGCACCCACAGCGCGGCGCTGCCCGGCACGACGAGTTGCGTCGCGCGGCGGCGTTCCGCGAGTTCCGCGAGCCGGTCGGGCCAGCCTTCGTGTGCCTGTGCTTCGCTGTCGGCGACGCACGCGAGCGTGAGCAGCGCATCGTGCATTTCGTCGGCGTCGCGCACGAGCGGCCATGCTTCGTCGCGCACCGCATCGATCGCGTCGGCGTCGAGCGCGCCGAGATCGTCGGCCGATTCGGGATCGCTCCAGCGGCGCGACTGCACGGCCTGCGTGCGGCGCTCCTCGAGCGGCGCATCGTCGAGGAACGCATACGGTTTCGCGTTCAGGATCTCGGCCGCGAGCGGCGACGGCGCGGGCAGGTCGCGCGCGACCAGCTCGATCGCGCCGCTTTCGATCCGGCGCAGCAGCGCGAGCCAGCCGTCGGTGTCCATCGCGTCGTGCAGGCAATCGTCGAGCGTCTGGTCGACGAGCGGGTGATGCGGGATCTCGCGTTCGCCGACGATGTTCTCGATGCACGCGACCTGGTCCGGGAACACGGTCGCGAGCAGATCCTCGCTCTTCATCCGCTGCAGTTGCGGCGCGGTGCGCCGGCCGCCCGTGAAGCGCGGCAGCGCGAGCGCGGTCGTCGCGTTCCAGCGCCAGCGCACGCCGAACATCGGCGCGTCGAGCAGCGCCTGGACCAGCACGTGCTCGGCGCTGGCCGAACGCAGGTAGCGCCACACTTCGTCGAGCGCGAAGCTGTGCGCGAGCGACAGCGACAGGATGATCGCGTCGTCGGTCGCGGCGGCCTGCAGCTCGAAGTTGAAACTGCGGCAGAAGCGCTTGCGCAGCGCGAGCCCCCACGCGCGGTTGATGCGGCTGCCGAACGGCGAATGGATCACGAGCTGCGTGCCGCCCGATTCGTCGAAGAAACGCTCCATCACGAGCGTGTCCTGCGTCGGCAGTGCGCCGAGCGCGGCACGCGTGCGGGCGAGGTAGTCGGCGATCTGGCGCGCGGCGTCGGGCGACAGGTGGAGATCGTCGACGAGCCAGCGCAACGCCGGTGCGAGGCGGCTTTCGGCGGTGCTTGCGGCGGCTCCCGCTTGGGCTGCTGCCTCGCTCGCCGCGTTACCGCCCGCGCGATTGCGTCCGCCGGTGTCGGCTTGCCGGTCGCCGTCGGCGAACAACCCGTCGAGCCGCGCGCGCAGCCGGCCGACCGCCGCCGACAGCTCGTCGCTGCGCCCCGGCGCTTCGCCGAGCCAGAACGGAATGTTCGGCGACTGGCCCTGCGCGTCCTCGACGCGCACGCGGCCCGTTTCCACGCGAATGATCCGGTACGACTGGTTGCCGAGCTGGAACACGTCGCCGGCCAGGCTCTCGATCGCGAAATCCTCGTTGACGGTGCCGACCTGGATGCCCTGCGGTTCGAGCAGCACCGCGTAGTCGGCCATGTCGGGGATCGTGCCGCCCGACGTGGTCGCGGTCATCATCGCATTGCGGCGCCCGCGCACCGTACCGCCGACCACGTCGCGATGCAGGTACGCGCCACGCACGCCGCGGCGGCTCGTGAAGCCTTCGGCGAGCATCTTCATCACTTCGTCGAAGCGCTCGCGCGTCAGCCGCGCATACGGCGCCGCGCGCGTGAAGCTTGCATACAGCGCGTCCTCCTGCCATTCCGCGCACGCGACTTCGGCGACGATCTGCTGCGCGAGCACGTCGAGCGGCGCTTCGGGAATCCGCAATGCGTCGAGTTCGCCGCGTTGCACGCAATCGAGCAGCGCCGCGCATTCGACGAGTTCGTCGCGCGACAGCGGGAACAGCCGGCCCTTCGGTATGCCGCCGACGTGGTGCCCCGAGCGGCCGACGCGCTGCAGGAACGGCGCGATCCCGCGCGGCGAGCCGACCTGGCAGACGAGATCGACATCGCCGATGTCGATGCCGAGTTCGAGCGATGCCGTTGCGACGAGCAGCTTCAGTTCGCCGCGCTTCAGGCGCTGCTCGGCATCGAAGCGGTGCTCCTTCGCGAGACTGCCGTGATGCGCGGCGATCGATTCCTTGCCGAGCCGGTCGGCGAGATGGCGCGCCATGCGCTCGGCGGTGCGCCGCGTGTTGACGAACACCAGCGTCGTGCGATGCGCAGCCGCGAGCCCCGCGATCCGGTCGTATATCTGTTCCCACACGTCGGTCGCCATCACGGGTTCGAGCGGCACGTTCGGCAGTTCGAGCGCGAGGTCGCGCTCGCGCGTGTGGCCCGTGTCGACGATCGTGCAGTCGCGCGGCGCATCGGCCGGCCCGCCGACCAGGAACCGCGCGACCGCGTCGATCGGTTTTTGCGTGGCCGACAGCCCGATGCGCGGCAGCGCATGGCCGGCCAGCGCGTCGAGACGTTCGAGCGACAGCGCGAGATGGCTGCCGCGCTTGGACGATGCGAGCGCGTGGATTTCGTCGACGATGACCGAGCGCACGTTCGACAGCATCTGTCGTCCCGACGTGGACGACAGCAGCACGTACAGCGACTCGGGCGTCGTGACGAGGATGTGCGGCGCGCGCTTGCGCAGCGCGGCGCGCTCGGCCTGCGTCGTGTCGCCGGTGCGCACCGCGGTGCGGATCGCCGGCACCGGCAGGCCGAGTTGCGCGAGCGATTCGGCGATGCCGGCGAGCGGCGCGTCGAGGTTCACGTGGATGTCGTTCGACAGCGCCTTCAGCGGCGACACGTAGACGACGAGCGTCGCATCGGGAAGCGTGCCGTCGCGCGACAGCGCATCGCGCACCAGATCGTCGAGCGCGCACAGGAACGCGGTGAGCGTCTTGCCGGAGCCGGTCGGCGCGGCGACGAGCGTCGAGCGGCCGGCCTTGATGTGCGGCCACGCGAGCGCCTGCGCGCCGGTCGGCGCGGCGAACGTGCGCCGGAACCACGCGGCGACGGCCGGGTGGAACACGTCGAGCGCACTGGCGGCAGGGCGGGTAGCGGTGACGTCCATCGGAGCGTTGAAATGGGGTGCGAGCGTGCGGGCGGATCGCGCGAGAATCGAATCGCCAGTGTGCCAGACGTCGCGCGTGCGTGCCGGGCATCGCGTGCCGTTCCGGCACGCGCGTCGGCGATCCGGATCGAGATGGGGGCCCGCATCGCACTTTCAACGATGGACGTAAAGTTGCGTGCGCGCCGGCACGCCGATATCGCACGGAACCGCGACTGCAAGCGACTACACGCGATGCAGCCAGCCGAGCCAGTGTTCGAGCAGCGGCGCGCGCGTCCACAGCGACTGCGCGAGCCACAGCGTGCCGCCCCATGCGGCGGCCACCACGATCAGGTCGCAATGTCCGCTGTTCCACAGGTTGAGCGAGTGACGCCGCCAGATCCACGGCACGCCGAGCGGGTTCGGCCAGTCGGCGAGCAGGTGCATTACGCCGCCGCACGCGAAGCCGAACAGCGGCGCGGCCCACAGCGGATGCGGATGATGGGTGAGCCCGTGCCACCCGAGCGCGAGCAGCGCGATCCAGCCGATGCCCCAGTGCGTGACGGTGCGGTGCGTGATCCACAGGCGGCGCTTGCGGCTCCACCATGCGACTTCGAGCCAGTCGGGCGCGGTGCCGCCCGCGACGCCGGCTGCGAACGCGGCGAGCAGGCCCGCATGCCACGGGCCTGTCGTACCGGTCTGCGCGACGAGGACGGCGGCGGCGACGCCGGCCGCGAAGCCGGACGCATGATGCGCATTGTGTGATGCCATAGGGAATGAGACGAAGAAACGTGAAGCGGCGCGTGAACGAAAGAAAGCGATGCGGCGCGAAAGCGGGGCGCTATCTTCTCAGATCGGTCCGGGCAACGGGTGGCTCGTCCGCAGATTTTTTTGTGTGCATGTGTTGCACGCAGCGCAGTTCGCAACTTTCCGTTTTGTGCGTTGCGTGATGACGCGTCGTACCGCATGCAATTTCGACCGGCCCGCATGCATGCCGCAGCGCCGCTGCGTGACCGGGCGCGCCCAATCGAAGCGCTTTCGTGGCGCGCCGCGTGTTCGACCCTTTTTGTCCCCCTATACTACGAAACCGGCATATGGCCGTCGGCGCGCCAGCGGCTATAAGCGGATCAGGTGCTTTTCCTGCCTGAAGGAGATCTACATGGGGGACATGCAATGACTACGCTGAATCGCTTCAAATCATCCGCTGTCGTGCTTGCGACTGTGGCCGGCATCGGTTTCCTGCCGAACGCGCCCGCCTATGCGAAAGGGCCGCAGCCGGCGGTCCTGACGAGCTCGGCGGTCGCGGTGGCCGACAAGTACAGCGCGGATGCCGCGGAGCGGATCTTCAAGGAAGGCGGCAACGCGATCGACGCGGCGGTCGCGATCGCATTCACGCTCGCCGTCACGTACCCCGAAGCCGGCAACATCGGCGGCGGCGGCTTCATGACGATCTACAAGGACGGCAAGCCGTACTTCATCGACTACCGCGAGCGCGCGCCGCTCGCCGCGACGAAGGACATGTACCTCGACAAGGATGGCAACGTCGTCAAGGGCATGAGCCTGTACGGCCCGCGCGCGGTCGGCGTGCCGGGCACGGTCGCGGGCATGTGGGAAGCGCAGAAGCGCTTCGGCAAGCTGAAGTGGAAGCAGGTGCTCGCGCCGGCGATCCACTATGCGCGCGACGGCTTCGTCGTCGACGAGCAGCTCGCGCAGCGCGGCGTCGACGCGTCGAAGGAGTTCGGCGGCAAGACCAACTTCGACAAGTACTTCTCCGGGCTGAAGGCCGGCGTGAACTTCAAGCAGCCCGACCTCGCCGACGTGCTCACGCGGGTCGCGAACGACGGCGCGGAGGGTTTCTACAAGGGCAAGACGGCCGAGCTGATCGCGGCGTCGATGAAGACCGGCGACGGCAACGGGCTGATCACCACCGAGGATCTCGCGCAATACCGCGCGGTGTGGCGCCAGCCGGTGCAGGCAAAGTGGAACGGCTATGACGTGATCACCGCGCCGCCCCCGAGCTCGGGCGGCATCGGCCTCGTGCAGTTGCTGAAGATGAAGGCCGACCTCAAGCAGGACTTCGAGGGCGTGAAGCTCAACTCGCCGCAATACATTCACCTCGTCGCGGAAATCGAGAAGCGCGTGTTCGCCGATCGCGCGCAGTATCTCGGCGACCCGGACTTCTACAAGGTGCCGATCGCGCAACTGACCGCCGACGCATACATCGCGAGGCGCGCGGGCGAGGTCAACCCGAAGGAGCCGTCGGACACGAAGAGCGTGCAGCCGGGCCTCGGCACGACGATGCCGGAGAAGGCCGAAACGACGCACTTCTCGGTCGTCGACAAGTGGGGCAACGCCGTGTCGAACACGTACACGATCAACGGCTATTTCGGCTCGGGCGTGATCGCCGACGGCACGGGCATCGTGTTGAACGACGAAATGGACGACTTCTCCGCGAAGCCGGGCGTCGCGAACATGTTCGGCGTGGTCGGCAGCGATGCGAACGCGATCGAACCGAAGAAGCGCCCGCTGTCGTCGATGTCGCCGACGATCATGACCAGGGACGGCAAGGTGTCGCTCGTGATCGGCACGCCGGGCGGTTCGCGCATCTTCACGTCGATCTTCCAGGTGATCAACAACATCTACGACTTCAAGATGCCGTTGAAGGAAGCCGTCGGCGCGATGCGTTTCCATCACCAATTGCTGCCGCCGAACACGATCTTCTGGGAGCCGTACCACCCGATCGAAGGCGAACTCGCGAAGCAGATCGAGGCACGTGGCTACACGCTGAAGGGGCAGGACTTCAGCGGCGACATCCAGGTGATCAAGATCAACGGCAAGACGCCGGAGGCGATGGCCGACCCGCGCGGGCGGGGGGTGACGCGGATCATCCACTGACGTGAAGCGACGCGTGCGCGTTCGCGACAGCGGGCGTGCATGCCGTTGCGCGGCCGGGTGTTCGGGCCTGGCCGCGAATCGCACTCAGCCCGGGTCGCTCGCCGCATTGTTTTCAAGAAAACCGTCCACCGACACCAGCGGCTGTTCGTCGAGCATGCCGAGCACGCTTTTCAGCTTCAACTGCAGCTTCAGCGCATCGAGATCGCTGTCGAACAGCTTCTGCCGGTTGCCCGAGATGTCGCGCCGCAGGTTCAGCAGCCGACCTGGCGGATCCGGGATGCCGGCGGCGACCTGCTGCTGTCGGGGAAGACCAACGTGTCCGCGAAGGTGAAGAGCGTATGGGAGCCGGTGTTCACCGTCGGCGCGAGCTACCAGATCACGCGCCGGTTCTGGATCACCGGGATGGTGACCTACATCCCGTTGCGTACGAAGATTACGCTCGACATCAGCCAGCCGAACCGGACGCTCGCGTCGAACACGTTCGACATTTCGGCGAACCCGGTGCTGGCCAGCGTGCTGCTCGCATTCCGCTTCTGACGGGCCAGGGCCTGGACAGCCGGTTTTCATCAATTTGACGCGCGACACTGGGATAATGGCAAAGTTTGCCTGCGTCAATGATGGAAGGAGGCCCCATGGGCGAAAACGATACCCGCACCGACGACGACGTCGCCGATACGACGTCGATGGAAACGCGCCAGCGCCGTTTCGAGGAAGATCTCGTCGACGCGTACGACGAAGAGCTCGAGATGGAGCTCGACGATCGCCGCTTCGACAATGGCGAGGACCTGCTGTTCTCGCCGGAGCGTCGCGAGGCGCGCAAGGAGTATTTCCGCGAGCTGTTCCGGCTGCAGGGCGAACTCGTGAAGCTGCAGGACTGGGTCATGACCACCGGGCACCGGCTCGTCGTCATTTTCGAGGGGCGCGACGCGGCGGGCAAGGGCGGCGTGATCAAGCGCATCACGCAGCGCCTGAACCCGCGTGTCTGCCGGGTCGCCGCGTTGCCCGCGCCGAACAACCGCGAGCGCACGCAATGGTACTTCCAGCGCTACGTCGCGCATCTGCCGGCCGGCGGCGAGATCGTGCTGTTCGACCGCAGCTGGTACAACCGTGCGGGCGTCGAGCGCGTGATGAATTTCTGTACCGACGACGAGTACGAGGAGTTTTTCCGTTCGGTGCCCGAGTTCGAGAAGATGCTCGTGCGCAGCGGAATCCAGATCGTCAAGTACTGGTTCTCGATCACGGATCACGAGCAGGAGGTGCGCTTCGAGGCCCGGATCCAGGATCCGCTGAAGCAGTGGAAGCTGAGCCCGATGGACCTCGAGAGCCGCCGCCGCTGGGAGGCTTATACGGCCGCGAAGGAAGAGATGCTGCAGCGCACGCATATTCCCGAGGCGCCGTGGTGGGTCGTGCAGGCGGTCGACAAGAAGCGCGCGCGGCTGAACTGCATCCACCACCTGCTGGGCCAGGTGCCGTATCACGACGTGCCGCGCCCGTCGATCGACCTGCCGCAGCGCGAGCATCACGAGGATTACATCCGCCGGCCGGTGCCGGACAACATGATCGTGCCGGATATTTACTGAGCGGCCGGGCGGGTTTGAGCGGCGGAGAGGGGCGCGCCGCGCAAGGCGGCGCGCGTTACTCCCGGATCAGGAAGGCGGCCCGGTCGCGCCCGGCAATCCATGCGGGTGCGCGGCCGCGGCCGCTCCACGTTGCGCCCGTCACGGGGTCGCGATACTTCACGCCGACGGTGAACAGTTTCGCGCGGTCGCTGTAACCGTGACCGAAGATTTCACGTGCGGTCAGCGCGTAGCTCGTGACGAGTTCGCGCACCTGCTCCAGCACCACATTGCGTTCGCGGCACCGCGCCGCCTTGATGCGCTGATCGAGTTCTGCAAGCTGGGCCTGCAGTTTTTGGATGTGCCGCATGCGTCCGTTATCCCGTGGCTGATTTGATTATTGGCGACGCGTGATGAGCCGCATGGCAGCATGCCCTGCCATGGCGTGCTGCCTTGGCCGGAGGCGCATCTCATGCAGCGTGCTCCGGCCTGCCGGCAAGGCGTTTGCGGAGCGTGTCGCCGGGAACCCGGTGAGATTAGGATTTGGCGCGCGGTTTTTCTATCGGACGTATCCGAATTTTCGGCTGAATTTGCATGAGGCCATGATGGCGAGGCGGGAGGGGGCGCGTCAGTTCGTCACAGCTCCGGAAACCCCGACCGCCCCTGCGTGAGATCGAACAACTCGGTTCTCGCAATCCCCTCGGCGGTTTCGGGCAGCTTGATCACGAGCTTCACCGTCATCCCGTATGCGCTGTCCACCAGTTCATAACCTGCCTGTTCCACCCAGCGGCGCACGCGCGCCTCGTCCGGGTAACCCATCTCGATCGCGAGCCGCGTGTGGCGGATGCGTTCGACGCGCTCGGCGTCAAGCAGCGCCGACGCGATCGCATCCGTGTACGCGCGCACCAGCCCGCCCGCGCCGAGCTTCACGCCGCCGTAGTAACGCACGACCGCGCCCAGCACGCCGTCGAGATCGTGATGGCGCAGCACTTCGAGGATCGGCCGGCCCGCCGTGCCCGACGGCTCGCCGTCATCCGACATGCCCGACTGGCCGCCCGCCAGCAGCGCCCAGCACACGTGGGTGGCCGCCGGATGCTCGTCGCGCAGGCGCTGCAGCACCTGCATCGCGGCGTCGCGGTCGTCGACGGGAATCGCGTACGCGATGAAGCGGCTCTTGCGGATCTCGAGTTCGGTCGTGCGGGAAGCGGATAGGGTGTAAGTCACGTCGATCGTCATGGGCAAGCACGATCGATGCAATCGCGTGCCCGTATTCCGGGTGTTGTCTGGATCGGCCGCGGCGGATGCGCGGCGCGTGTCGAAGCATACCGCGTGCGAGCCGGGAGGGCGGCGAAATGTCCGGCGAACGCGTTTTTGTTCGGCAGCCGGCACATATGCCGATCCGTCGATGCCGCGCTCGACGTCAACGCGCGCCGACCGACGACCGCAGCGCCGCGCCCAGCGTGCGCAACGCCTGCCGGGCCCGCGCATCGGTCAGGTTCGAGTAGAGCACGACATCGCGCGTCGGCAACGGCGGCAGCCCGTATCGCACGCTCACGTCGACCGTACCGGCGGGCGCCACGCGATGCCCGAGCGCCGCGACGGCCAGCCCCGCGGACACCGCCGCGCCGATCGTCGCCACGCCGCCGCCGACAAAGACTTCCGTCCATGCGATGCCGGCTTCGTCGAGCGCACCGACCGCCATGCGGCGGACGCTGCAGGGCTCGGCCTGCGTCGCGAGCCGCAGCGGTTGCGGCGGATGGTACTCGAAATCGGCCGCGGCCATCCAGCCGAACGACTCCGACAGGATGGTTTCGCCGTCCAGCCGCCGGCTGTCATGCTGCAGCGCGACGGCCGCGTCGAGCTGGCCGCGGTCGAACGCATCGAGCACGTCGCGCGACGCGGCGACGCGGATCTCCAGCACGAGCCCCGGCTCGGCCTCGCTCATGCGCCGCAGCAGCATCGGAAGATCGGCGCCGACGACATGGTGGCTGACGCCGATCACCAGCCGCCGTTGGCCGGTGCCGAACGCGCCGACCGCACCCTGGTGCGCGGCCACCAGTTCGCGCGCCGGTTCCAGGAACGCGGTGCCGTCGGCCGACAGGCGGACCTGCCGCGGCGTGCGCTCCAGCAGGCGGCGGCCGAGACCGTCTTCGAGGCGCTTGATCTTCAGGCTTACCGCGGACTGCGTCGTGTCCATCGCCTCGGCGGCCCGCGTGAAGCTCTTGAGGTCGGCGGTCAGCACGAACGCCTGCACGGCTTCGATGTCGAGTGTTTTCATCGCGCGCTTATCCATTTCAGAATCGAATCATTGAAATATTCTGCCATCGTATTTTCAAATGATCCAAGGTCTTCTACGCTGCTCCCAAGCCGTCCGGAATTCCCGCGTTTCTTTCGCCAGGAGTCGATCATGCTGACCGCGTACTACGTGCACCGCCTGCCGGCGGACTACGACCTCGACATCATCCGCAACCGCGTCCGCGAACGCGGCAGGCTCTGGGACGACACGCCGGAACTGGTGTTCAAGGGATTCCTGCTGCGCGAGGCCGGCCGCTACGGCGCGACGGAAAACGGCTATGCGTCGCTTTATCTGTGGCGCAACGACAGCGCATTCGCCGGGTTCGTGACGGACGGCCGTTATCGGGTCGTGACGGACAGCTTCGGGCGCGCGCCGATTGACGTGCAGGTCGCGCTCGACGCGCGCAAGGGCAGCGCGTCGACGGGGCGTTTCGCTCGTCTGGAAGCGCTCGATATTCCGGCGGATGCCGACCTCGACGCGACGCTTGCACGGGAGATCACGCGCAACCGCGAAGCGGCGGCGCGGCCGGGTGTCGTCGCGGCTGCGGTCAGCCTCGATCCGCTGCGCTGGCGGCTGACGCGGATACTCGTTTCTGAACACGAACCGGACGACGGCGGTGCGGGCACGGTGTACCAGGTCCTGCATCTGGCCAAACCGTTGCTCGACACGCTGGAAGGGAGCGGCGCGTGATGGCCGGCGTGGTGTCGCGATCGCGGGCCAGGCCGGCGGCACGCGGCCGATCGCCGGGCAGGGCCGGCGATCCACCATCGACGCGATTGCCCGCAGGCCTCGCGGTCGCGGCTCATCTGGCGGGCGTAGCGGCCGGGATAGCTGCCATCGCCGTGCTGACGACGTTGCTGGCGCTGATGGTCCGGTAAGGATCGTCAGCGGGCGGGCAAGCCCTGGGCATCCAGGAACCAGCAGACAAGACGAGACGCGATGCAGCCGTCGCGCCGTCGCATGACCGGAAGCGCCGCACGCGATACGCGCGGCGCTTCCGGCTGCTTCACCTCGCTGCTCAGTTACCCTGCAGCCGGATATCGCGCGACGACGCTCCGACATACACCGTCCCGCCCGGCACAACCCGCCAGCCGTTGCGCGACGTATCCCACACGCTCTGCATCCGCGGCGACACGGTCACGCGAACATGTCGCGCCTCGCCCGGATTCAGCCGGATCTTCTCCCAGCCGACCAGCCGCTTCGGCGGCTCGTCCTTGTACGGCACGCCGAGATAGACCTGCGGCGTTTCCGCGCCGGCGACGCGCCCGTCGTTGCGCACGGTGAACGCGACGCTCAGCGAGCCGTCCCATTGCTTCGACACCGACAGCCCCGAATACGCGAAGTGCGTATACGACAGCCCGTAGCCGAATTCGAACATCGGCTTGATGTTGCGCGCGTCATACCAGCGATAGCCCATGTTTAGCTTCTCCGCGTAGACGGGATCGTTGTCGAACGCGCCGTTTTGCCCCCACGCCGGCGAATCCTGGTCGCGCGCCGGGAACGTGACGGGCAGCTTGCCGGACGGATTGACTGCGCCGAACAGCACGTTCGCGATTGCCTTGCCGCCGGCTTCGCCCGGATACCATGCCTCGACGATCGCGGACACCTGGTCCTTCCACGGCATCAGCACCGGATTGCCGCTCTGGACGACGACGATCGTATGCGGATTCGCGCGCGCAACGGCTTCGACGAGCGCATCCTGGTTCGACGGGTTCGCGAGGCTCAGGCTTTGCAGATCGCCGAAATCCTCGCCGGCCGGCTGCGCGACCACGACGATCGCGACGTCCGAGCGGCCCGCGAGTGCGGCGGCCTGGTCGATCTCCTGCTGCGTGTACGCGCGGAACGGCGACTGCTGGTCGCTGTTGCCCGCGTACGTGACCTGCGCGGCCGGCGCGAGCGCTCGGATCGCCGCGACGATCGGCACGTCGACCTTCAGCCACGGATTGCGCCACCAGCTGCAGCCCGTCGACGATCCGAACGTCAGGCCGCCGCAGCCCGCGAACGAACCCGTCACCGGGTCGCGCGTGTTGCCCGAGCCGCCGCCCGACAGCACGGCCGCGTCGGCATGGCCGCCGATCACGGCGATATGCGACAGCGCGGACGCGGCAAGCGGCAACTGGTTGCCGTCGTTCTTCAGCAGTACGATCGACTGCTCGGAGGCCGCTTGCGCGAACCGGTTCGCGGCTGCGAAGTCGATCGTGCCGCCGCCCTTGGCCGGATCGTCCATCACGCCGACGCGGATCATCACGGCGAGCTTGCGGCGCACCATGTCGTCGAGGCGCGCGGTCGACACCGAGCCGTTCGCGATCGCCTGCTTGACGGCCGCCGGCGTCAGGTACACGGTCGGCCCGACGTCCTCTTCCTCGTCGAGCCCGGCGTTGATCGCGGCGGCGGTGCTGTGCGCGGCGCCCCAGTCGGACTGCACCTGGCCCTGGAAGCCCCATTCGTTCTTCAGCACGTCGTTCAGCAGGTGATTGTTCTCGCACGCATACGTGCCGTTCAGGCGGTTGTAGCTGCACATCACGCTGCCTGGCCGCCCGCGCTTCGCGGCGATCTCGAACGGCAGCAGGTACAGCTCGCGCAGCGTGCGTTCGTCGATCTGCGTGTTGCCGCCCATCCGGCCGTGTTCCTGTTCGTTGCCGGCGTAGTGCTTGATGGTCGCGATGACTTTCTGCCGCTGCGTCGCGAGCGTGCGTTCGGCGAGCAGGTCGCCGGCGAGCAGCGGATCCTCGCCGAGATACTCGAACAGCCGGCCGCCGCGCGGTTCGCGCGCGAGATTGGTGCCGCCGGCGAGGCCCATGCCGAACCCTTGCGCGCGCAACTGGATCGCGACCTGCTTGCCGAAGTCGTACGACAGGCGGCGATCCCAGCTCGCGGCAACGGCGATCGTCGCGGGGAACGTCGTGCTGGCTTGGGACGTGCTGCCGGAACCGGTCGCCGAGTCGACCATGTTGAGATCGGGAATGCCGAGCCGCGGCACGCCCTGGATGTAGCCGGCGCCGCCGCCCGGCACCTTCGACATTTCGTATTGCGAATGAATGAACTGAAGTTTTTCGTCGAGCGTCATCTTGCGCACGAGCAGGTCGGCGCGTCGTTGCGCGCCGGCCGACGCGAATGCGTCGGTGGCGTCGCCCTGCGAGTTGAAATCGGCGTTGCCCGCGTACGCGGTGGTGCAGAGGGTCGCTGCCAGCACGACGGCCGGCCAGAGTTTGTCCCGCATGTTGCTCTCCATGATCGTATTGCTCGTTGTTCGGATGATGTCTGGAGCTGCGTACGCCCGGTGGATTCGCACCGGACGAAATCGGCTGGCGATGCAGGGTGGTTGCGCGTCGGCATGCCAGGCCAGGCGGGGAATCGTTACGGCCGGTTGGGCTCGACCGGTCAACGCGGGCGGCGACGCGCAGGCCGTCCGACGCTGCCGAATCGGATGTAGCGACTCTCAGCAGCGACTAATGGTATGAATGTAGTTCGACTACAGCATCGGTGTTTCTACCGATACGTACGATCTTTATTCGGTACCGTCGCGAGACGTGAAGAAAAGACGGTCATCGTTCCCGATTGCGACTGCGTGGCGGGGTAAGAAGTACCTGCGTACAGGTGTTTGCGCGGGGAAACGTGGCGATCAACGAAGTCCGGCTCGTTGCGTGCGCATCGAATCGACAGGAGCCTGTCGTCATCCGGCGGCGCGGGATTCCGGATCGCGTGCAGTGCGCGGATCGGACGGCTTGCGGGCGCGGGCGAGCGGATTGGCGATGTAGCGGATCGCCCGGTCGCTGAGCGTCGACGACGGCAGCAGGCACGCAAGCGACAGCCCGGCGACGGCCAGCTTCTTGAACGGACGCCAGAACGGATTGCGCAGCACCGTATGCCAGTAACGGCCCGAATCGGACAGGAACCAGCGCCAGCGGCGCGCGAGCGGCGCGCGGTACAGCGTGCTCGCGAAGCGGGCCTTTTCGATCGAGAAATCGAACGGCTCGCCCGGCAGCGCTTCGTGAAGCCGCGAGCCGGCAATCGTGCGCAGCGTCGACCATCGGCGTTCAGCCTTCAATGCGCCGGTGGCTGCGTCCTCTGCGTTGGCGAATGCGAGATCGGCGGTGTCGCGGTTCGCGTCGCCGGCTGCGTGTGCGGCCTGTTGGTGAACGCGATAACCACCGAGCGACGCGTCGATCATGTGAATGGCGCCGAGCAGCACGATTCCGTAGATCGCATAAAAATCGGCACCGTGCAGGTTGTCGGCCGTGACGGGCACCGGGAAGATGCGCCTGAGCGCGTCGCTCCGGTACGCGTTGCCCGACGCGGGCGGCGACGGATACAGCCAGCCCGCGCGCAGCAGGCGTCCGCAATCCGTGTCGACGCCCGACTGCGGGACGGTGACGCCGGTTGCGGCGCCGTCGCGCGTGATCACGTCGAGCCGGAAATGCACCTTCACGAAGTCGCCGGACGCGAACGCGGCCAGCACGCGGGCGGCCGCGTCGGGATAGAGCAGGTCGTCCGCGTCGAGCAGGATCACGTATCGGGTCGCGACATGCTCGAGCGCGCGGTTGTACGCGGCGACCTGGCCGCGATTCTCCTGGAAGACCGACGCGATGCGCTCCCCGTACGAGCGGATGATGTCTCGGGAATCGTCGGTCGATCCGTCGTCGATCACGAGCACGCGGATGCCGTTCGCGGTCTGTGCGAGCGCGGAATCGATCGCGGCACGCAGATAGGCACCGTGATTGTAGTTGCAGATTGCAATGGTCAGGTCTGCCATGAGCAGCTCCCCGGTGAAGCGGGTTCGAGTCGTCCGGCGCGGGCGGTGCGCACCGCGCGGTCGCGCGGCCGCACGCTAGCGGCGCGCAACGGAGCTGCCGAGCAGCGGAATGCCGGCGCGATAGACCACGGCCGCGAGCGCGGCGGCAACTGCCGCCTCCGCGAGCAGCACGGCGGCGGCGGCGCCCAGTTCGGCGAAATACTTCGCGAGCACCGGCAGCAGCACGATGTTCAGGATGCCGGACGACATCAGGATGCGCGTGAAGGCCGTCTTCATGCCGAGCGGCAGCATGGTCTGCACGCCGAACAGGTCGGTCATGCCGGCCATGAACGGGATGAACGCCATCCAGCGCAGCACGTGAACGGTCGGTTCGTACGACGGGCCGTACAGGATGCGCACCGCCAGCGGCGCACCGAAGAAAATCACGAGCGAGATGCCGAGCACCATCACGACCTGCACGACGAACAGCTTGCGCAGGAACGAGAACGCGTCGTTGCGCGCATGCCGCATCAGGTAGCTGATGCGCGGATAGGTGGCGGCTTTCAGCGGCTGGAGCATGCTGAGCGCTGCGCGGATCAGCTTGTCGCCGGCGGCGAAGTAGCCGGCCGCGACGTTGCCCGACACGAAGCCGAGCAGCACGGTGTTGGTCGATGCGTAGAACGCGATCGACGTCGATGCGAGAAACACCTGCCAGCCGCCTTTCAGCGATTCGGCAATGTCGGCAACGCCGACGCGCACGAAGTCGATTTCGCGATGGAGATACAGGTAGACGGCCAGCGCGATCGCCGACAGCACCGGCACGGCGGCGTTGACGATCATCGCGCGATCGATGTCCGCCGGGCTGTGCACGACGGCGAACATCGCGGGAAGGCTCAGCACGCGGCCGACGAACAGGATCACGCTGAGCGCGCGCAGCTTCTCCATGCCCTGGAAATACCAGCCGGGCGTGAATGCGACGCCGGCCACCATGCCGAACCCGATCAGCAGCAGGTCGCGGTCCTCGCCGAAGCGCCCGATCACGAGGGTCAGCACCACCAGTACGACGAAGCAGACGGCCGCGATCCCGATCTGCGCGTACAGCGTCGCCCAGAAGATGCGCGAGCGTTCGGCGCGGTCGTCGCGGGCGAGCGCGATGCGCGGCGTCGCGGTCAGGTCGAAGCTGTAGCTCGTGCAGTTGGTGAGATACGCGATGACCGCGAGCGAGAACGCGAGCTGGCCATAGCCTTCCGGGCCCAGTGCGTGCGTCAGCAGCGGTGCGATCAGCAGCGGCACCGCATACATCGAAATCTGCAGCGTCAGCAGCAGCAGGAAGTTCTTCTTGAGGTTTGACATTCGCTCGGTCGGCGCCGTTGGGTGTCGCATGGCGGCGGGTTGCGTGCTGCCGTGCGGATGCGCGGCCGGTCGGCGCTGACCCGGCTGCGAGGATTCGCGACCCGTTCCGGCGATGCCGGCACGGCCACATCTCGTATGGCGGCCATGATACGGGCCGTGCGACGAGGCATTGTTCGCGAGCCTACCGTACGCGGATTCCGTTCGCGCGAGCGGAACGAATCGCGAAAGGGCGCGCCGTGTTGTATCGCCGCAGTGATGAATGCATTTGTAAGCTGGCGCACCGAAGGCCGATCGGGCCGAATGATCTAATCAGACGCACTGTTTCGTCCGTCGCCGAAAGGATGCGGGCGGCGCCTGCGACCGGCGGCACGACCGGCCCGCGAGCGGATGAAGCCGGTGCAACGCGGCGAATGTGATGCATGCCGGCCGGCGCGCGCTTGCGCGAGACCGGTTCGTGCGTGGGGCAGTGCGGCACATGGAAGTCGGCGAGCGGGCCGCGCAGGGGCGCGGCGGAGGGCTGCAGCCGGTCGTCCTGCCGTCGCCGGCCCGCCGCGGGAATTGCGCAGCCGCGCATGCCGGTGGAGCCGCCGGCGCGTGTGCGCATGGAATAACAAATACCGATCCGAGGAGTACCGAGTGAAACCGATAACGTTCGGCAGTTGCGTGGGGTGGCTGCACGAAGGACAGACGGGACAGGGCGTGATCCTGTGCGAATCGCTGGGCCACGAGGCCGCGTGGACGCACAAGCTGATGCGGGCGATCGCGGAGCGACTCGCCCGTGCGGGCGTCACGGTGTTGCGGTTCAACTACCCGTGCGCCGGCGATTCGGCGGGCGACGATCTCGACGCCGGGCGGCATGCCGCCAGCATCGACAGCATTCATCGCGCGATCGACCTGCTGCGCGACGAAGCCGGCGTGACCGCGCTGACGCTCGTCGGCCTCCGCGCGGGCGCGCTGTTCGCGATGCTCGCCGCCGCGGGCGCAGGCCGGCACACGTTGCCGCGCGTCGATGCGATGGTGGCGCTGTCGCCGGTCGTGCGCGGCCGTGCATACCTGCGCGAGCTGTCGTTCGTGCATCGTCAGTGGCTCGATACGACGCCGCCCGCGATCCGTGTCGCGCACCGCGACGAACCTTGCATGAACGTGCTCGGGCATCGCTACCCGGCCGATTTCGTCGATGCGCTGAAGGCAAGCGATCTGTGCGACGTCGTGCGCGACGCGCCGGCGCTGCCCGGCGCGATGCTGCTGATCCAGCCGGAACAGGGCGACGGCCCCGCGTTGCGCGACGCGTTGCTGGCGCGCGGCGTGGACGTGACATGCGAGCCGTTCCGCGAATGGCCGACGACGATGCTCGACGGCACGCGCTCGCACCTGCCGCACGCGGCGATCGACACGCTGGTCAACTGGATTGTCGAGCGCGCGCCGCATGCAGCCGTCGCCGCTGACGTTCCATCGCGTGCGGTCGACGCGTGGAACGGCGAGTCGGGCGTCGCGCTCGACATGAGCGACATGACGGAGCAAGTCGTCGCGGTCGGCCCCGGGCGGCTGGTCGGCGTGCTGTGCCGGCCGGCGGAGACGCGGCCGGCTGCGCCGGTCGGCCCGGCGCTCGTGATCGCGAACACGTCGACCAATCCGCGCAGCGGCGAAGGACGCTTCGGCGTGCGCATCGCCCGCGCACTGGCGCGGGCCGGCGTGACGACGTTGCGGATCGACGTGACCGGCGTCGGCGACAGCGGGCCCGATGCGCCGGACGACCAGTCGGGCGTCGTGTATTCGCCGCAGGCGATCGACGACGTCGCGGCGGCCGCGGACTGGTTGCGCGCGATCGGCCATCCGGACGTGATCGCGGCCGGCATCTGCTCCGGCGCGTACGCGGCGTTGCATGCGGCGGTGAAAACGGCTTCGCTCGGCGGCGTGATCGCGATCAATCTCGCGCGCTTCGTGTGGCCGGCCGGGCTCACGCTCGAAGCCGCGCAGAAGCAGCGGATCAATTCGGTGCGCGGCTACTGGCTGTCGGTGCGCGACTGGCGGCGGTGGAAGCGGCTCGTCGTCGAGCGGCGCGACCTGCGTCCGATCCTGCGCGCGGTGGCGGCGAACGGTATCGCGCGCATCAGCGTGCCGGCGAAGGCGGCGGCCGCGCGCGTCGGCTGGAAGCCGCGCGCCGATACGCCGCGCGGCGTGATGCGCGAACTCGCGCAGCGCAACGTGTGGACGATGCTCGTCTACGGCGCGCTCGATCCCGGCATCGACGACGTCCGGCGCCACTTCGGCGCGGTCGAGCGCGCGTTTCGATGCTCGCGCCACGTGCGCGTGCACCTGATGCCGCAGGTCGACCACGCACTGTACGGCGCGGCGGGAACGGCCGCGGTGATCGATCTCTGCACGCAGGCGCTGGGCGGCGATCCGGGTCGGCCGGCCGTACGCGTGGCCGATCCGTCGGCACCCGACGCAGCCGGGCGCCCGTACGCGAACGTATCGGTCGGAAGTTCGTGACGCGCATCGCGTCGCGGTTGCGCGGATTACGGGGTGCGATCCCCGCTTCGTATGAAGATCGACGTTCGGTGGGCTCGCTCACAGACACGCCGGTCGCGGCGGTGTCCAATCCTGCATCGGTGCATGCGTCGTGATGCCGGCGCATGACCGGCCGGATCGCATCACTCCGGATCGCCCGGCTGCGCGTAGGGCCACGTCGTGTACGGCGAAGCGTACAGCGTGTCGCTGCGCCACAGGTCGTCGGCGGGCGCACTGGCCGCTTTCGGGCGGCTCGGCCGGCCCGGCACGAGCGGCCGCCGCAGCGCGCTGCGGGCGCGCGAGGCCGGTTCCTCGGCGGTGCGAATGCCGGGAAGCGCAAGGTTCGGTGCCGCTGCATCGGATGCCGACAGTGCGACGCCGGCAGTCGTGGTTTGCGCCGAACGTAGCAGCGGAACCGGCGCGATCAGCGCGGACGATGCGAAGTCCGGCGCGTCGGCCGGGTCGGAGTGCACGGATTGCGCGGCGGCGGTGCACGCGAAACCGGCCGACAGGATGCAGACGAACGACGAAAGCGACGAAGAGCAGTTCATGACGAATCGTACGGAATGACGTGCGGTGACGAGGGAGGCGCGGCGCCGTATGGCGAGCCGCGCTGGCAAGCGTAATGCCGGAGCCCGCCGGGTTTGGCGGGTTACCGCACAGTTTCGGAAGGACACCATGTCAACGACGCAAAAGGAATCGACGGCCGGGAGGCAGCGGCCCCGCATGCCCTGGCTGTCGCGCGTGGCGCTGGCGGCGACCGTGTGCGCGCTGAGCGCGTGCGCGCTGTCGCCGGGCATGACGTATCGCCCGCCTGCCGAACGCGACGCGAATGCGCGCGTGGGTGCCGACGCATCGGGTTCGGGCGGCCTCGACGGCGTTCGGAACGTAGCGGGCGAGGATCTGATCGAGATCACGCCGGCGTTCGTCGAGCGGCAGCATGCGGCACAGTCGGCCAGCGTCGACGCGGAAATCCGCCAGCTGTTCGGCAAGCCGAAGCCGTACGTGATCGGCCCCGGCGACGTGCTGAGCATCGTCGTGTGGGATCACCCGGAACTGAACCTGCCGACGACCCAGACGACGGGCGGCGGCGACGGCGTCGGCGCCAGCTCGGTCGCAACCGGTTATACGGTGGACGCGAGCGGCAGCGTGCAGTTCGCCTATGCGGGCCTGGTGCACGTGGCGGGGCTGACCGAGGCGCAGGCGCGCGCGGTGCTGACGAAGCGGCTCGGCGAATACGTGCGCAAGCCGCAGATCGCCGTGCGCGTCCAGGCGTACCGCAGCAAGCGCGTCTATCTCGACGGCGAAGTGCGCACGCCGGGGCTGCAGATCGTCAACGACATGCCGATGACGCTGCCCGAGGCGATCGACCGCGCGGGCGGTTTCACCGCGACGGCCGACCGCTCCCGGGTGTCGGTGACGCGCGGCGACAAGACCGTGATGGTGAGCCTGCCGGCCATGCTGGCCGCAGGCATCAATCCGACCAGCATCCTGTTGCACGACGGCGATCTCGTGCGCGTGCGCGCGGCGAGCGACAGCAAGGTGTTCGTGCTCGGCGAAGTGTCGCGTCCGGCGACGCTGACGCTGACCGACGGCCGGATGAGCCTCGGCGAAGCGCTCGGCGACACGGGCGGCGTCAGCCAGTACACCGCGGACGCGCGGCAGGTGTACGTGGTGCGGCGCGGGCCCGGCAACCGGCCGCAGGTCTATCACCTCGACGGGAGTTCGCCGGCCTCGTTCGCACTGGCCGACCGGTTCCCGCTCGAGCGTCGCGACGTCGTGTTCGTCGATGCGTCGTCGCTGGTGCGCTGGAGCCGTGTCGTCAACCTGCTGATCCCGTCGTCCGCGCAGGGTGCGCTGACGGCCAAGGCCATTTCGCCGTGAACCTCGCGACCGATTTCGCGACCGCGACTCGTCGCGCCTACGGGACTGATCCTGCATGAACTCCCTGACCCTGCCTGACCCGCACGACGGGCCCGCGTTGCGGCCGTCCTATCCGTACCGCCGCTACTGGACCATGCTGGTCGGCGGCCGGCGGCTGATCCTGTGCACGGCGCTCGCGGGCGCGCTTGCCGGGGCCGTCTATGCGCTTTGCGCGCGCCCCGTCTACCGGACCGACATCCTGTTCCAGGTCGAGCAAAGTCCGACCGAATCGAAGCCGAGTTCGCCGGCGGGCGATCCGTCGTCGGTGTTCGACCTGAAGACGGATGCGTCGACCGAGATCGAGGTGCTGAAATCGCGCGCGGTGATGGCGCGGGCGGTCGACGATACCAACCTGGCCGTCGATGCGCGGCCGCATTACCTGCCGATCGTCGGCTGGCGGTTCGTGAACGCGGCCGACGGGCTGTCGTCGCCGCTGCCGGGCGGTTACGTGTACGGCACGGAGCGCATCGACGTACCGACCTTCGACGTGCCGAAGCGTTTTCTCGGCATGCGTTTCGCGCTGACCGTCGGCAACGACGGCGCCTATACGCTGCAGCGCACGGGCTTGCTCGGCAGGACGGGGCCCGTATGGCAGGGCAGGGTCGGCCAGCCGCTGCACGTCGAGACACCGCAGGGGCCGCTCGACGTGTTCGTGCGCGGCGTCGCGGGCGAGCCCGGCGCGCGCTTCGACCTGACGCGCTACGCCGACGAAGAGGCGACGGCGTGGCTGCAGAAGAACGCGCTGATCTCGGAGCGCGGCAAGCAGTCGAACATGATCGGCGTGACGCTCGACGGCACCGATCCCGTGCACGACAGCCGCGTGCTGAACGCGGTCGGCGACGCGTATCTGGCGCAGAACACGCAGCGCAAGTCCGCGGCGGCCGACAAGCTGATCCGCTTCATGGACGCGCAGTTGCCGCAACTGAAGGCGCAGCTCGAACAGGCGGAAAGCCGCTTCAACGCGTTCCGCGCGTCGCACGGCACGGTCAACACGAGCGACGAAGGGCTGGCGCTGCGGCAGCAGTCGGTCGACATCGAGACGCGCGTGCAGACGCTGCAGCAGCGCCGCGAGGAACTGCTGACCCGGTTCATGCCGAAGCATCCGGCCGTCGTCGCGGTCGACGCGCAGCTCGCCGACGCACAGCATGCGCTCGACACGGTGCGCAAGCAGATCCAGCAGTTGCCGACCGTCGAGCAGGGCGTGCTGCAACTGCAGCGCGACGTGGCCGTCGATACCGCGCTCTACACGAACCTGCTCAACTCGCGCCAGCAGATGATCCTCGCGCGGGCCAGCAAGACCGGCACCGTGCGGATCGTCGATGCCGCGAAGGTCGCCGAGACGCCCACCGGGCCGCATCGCGGGATGGCCGTGATCGCGTCGCTGATCCTCGGCCTGCTGGCGGGCGCCGCGGTCGTGATCGTGCGGCAGCGTGTCGCCGGCACGGTCGGCGACGCCGAGGAAATCGAATGGTCGACGGGCCTGCCGGTGTTCGCGGCGGTGCCGCACAGCCCGGTGTCCGGGCAAGCCGTGCCGCCGTCGAAGGGCGCGCGGCGGCGCGCCGCGCGCACGCCGGAGCCGCCGGGCGCCCCGGAGGGCGCGGCGCTCGAAAGCCTGCGCAATTTCCGCACGGCGCTGCAACTGGCGATGCCCGACGCACCGAACCGCGTCGTGCTGATCTCGGGGCCGACGACGGGCGTCGGCAAGTCGTTCGTCGCCGCGAATCTCGCGTCGCTGGTGGGCGCCGCGAAGCGGCGTGTGCTGCTGATCGACGCGGACCTGCGCAAGGGCTCGCTGCACGAGCGGTTCCGCTTCAGCCGCGCGCCGGGCCTGGCGGATGTGGTGGCCGGCACGCACGCGCTCGACGAGGCGATCAAGCGCGACGCGACGCCCGGCCTCGATTTCATGCCGATGGGCAACGTCGTGCCCGATCCGGGCGAACTGCTGCTGCAGCCCGCGCTTGCCGAGCTGATCGAGCGCGTCGCGTCGCGCTACGACATGGTCGTGATCGATGCGCCGCCGCTGCTGCCGGTGGCCGACGCGCTGGTGCTCGGGCGCCTGGCCGGGACCGTGTTCCTCGTCGCGCGCAGCGGCGTGACGACGCTGACGGAGCTCGACGAAAGCGCACGACGGCTCGAGCACGCGCATATCGACGTACGCGGCGTGATCCTGAACGACTTCACGGGCAGCCCGGGACGGTACGACTACGGTTACACGGATGCGAACACCCATCAGGCCGCGTCCGGCTACGCCGGCGCGATGGCGGCGCGGCGGCCGGCGCGCTGAGCGGCGAACGCGTGGCGCCGGCGGGTTCGCGCGGTGCGCGCACGGGAAGCGATGGAACGGACATCATGAACAAACGAGTGGCGGCCGGCGTGCGCGTGCGGCACCGACAGCCGGCGACGGTGCGCCGGGTGGCGCGCGCCGGCCGGGCTGCAGGCTACGCGGGTTACTGGTGGGAGGATCCGGCGCGGCTCGTGCTGATCTTCATCCTGCCGTTGTACGCGATGCTGTCGATCGGCCTGCTCGGCGATCAGAAGTCGATCGCACGCATCTATTTCGACGGCTACGCCGCGTTCGCGGGCGGCCTGTTCCTGCTGGTGCTGACCGCGTCCGCGTGGTTCGCGGCGACCGACGCGCAGTTCCGGCGCGCGCCGGACGACGGGCCGGTCGAGCTGTCGCCGCGCGTGCTCGATTTCGTGTTCGCGCTCGCGCTGTTCGGTTATCTCGTGATGATGAGCGGCATCCTCACGCATCCGGCCGTGCTGTTGTCGTTCCTGTCCGGCACGGCGAACACGTTCGAGCTGATCGAACTGAAAGGGCGCATCACCGGCCTGAGCACCTTCACGCAGGCGACGGCGCCGTTCGTCGCGCTGTATTTCTACGTGTTCAGGACGCCGGTCAAGGGCTTCAACCGCTACAAGGCCTACCTGGCCGTGCTCACCGTGCTGACGCTGCTGCGCAGCTTCATCTTCGCGGAGCGGCTCGCGATCATCGAGATGGTGCTGCCGTTCGCGCTGATGGCCGTGCGGTTCCGGTTCGGCCGCAAGCGTTCGCGGCTCCTGGCGCTCGGGCCGTATGCGGCGATTCCGCTGCTGCTCGGGCTGTTCATCGTGAACGAATACAACCGGTCGTGGGAAACCTACTACATCAACATCTACGACAATATCTTCGATTTCGCGCTCGAACGCCTGGGCCTGTACTACTCGACGTCGCTGAACAACGGCGCCGGGATCCTCAACGTGCTCGGCTGGGGCAGCGGGCATCCGATGTTCACGTTCGACTGGCTGCTGCGCTTCCCGGTGATCGGCGCAACGCTCCAGCCGTGGCTCGACTCGGGCGACAGTCTCGACCTGTTCCTGAACAGCTATGCCGATCCCGAGTTCAACAATCCGTCGGGCATCTTCGTCCATTTCTACGAATGGGGCTGGTTCGGGTTGCTGAACGCTGCGTTTGCCGGCTGGGTGTTCGGTCGCGGCTACGCGGGCTGGCGGGCCGGGAACGGCTTCTGGTGCTGCGCGCACGCGGTGCTCTATGTGTCGCTGATGGAAATCCTGCGGATTCCGAACCTGTTCAGCGGTCGCAACTTCGTACCGGTCGTGCTGCTGATCGTCGTGTTCCGGTGGTTCGCGAAGCGGCCGGAACGGGCGTCGCCCGCAGCCGCGCGCGGCGCCGCGATCCGGCGCGCGCCCGACATCGGCCAACTGTCGCCCAGCCCACAGTCTTTCGCTGCCGGCCTGCATAGAGTGGAGCGTCTCATGACCACTCGCAACGCGCGCGGACCCTGACGGGGCCGCCGCATCGACCATTCACATGACTACGACTGCACGCGAAACCAGCCTCGACGTCGCCCGTGGCGCGGGGATCATTCTGGTCGTCTACGGACATGTGTTGCGCGGAGCCGTCTCGTCGGGCCTCATGCCGGCGGGCCTGCCCGATACCGGGTTCGCGTGGATCGACTACGTGGTCTACACGTTCCACATGCCGCTGTTTTTCTTCCTGTCAGGGCTGCACGTCTGCAGTTCGCTGCGCAGCGCGCCGCACCGGTTCATCGGGGCGAAGGCGCGGGCGATCGCCTATCCGTACCTGCTGTGGTCGGTCCTGCAAGGCAGCGTGCAGATCGCGATGGCGTCGCACGGCACCAATCATCCGTTCACGGTCGCCGACCTGCTGGCGATCGGCTGGCGGCCGTTCGCGCAGTTCTGGTTCCTGTATGCGCTGATGCTTTGCATGACCGGCGTCTGGCTGCTTGCGCAGCGCGTGCCGGCGCTTGCGCGAGTGCCGATGCCGCCGCGCATCCGCGGCGCGCTCATTGCGAGCGCGGTGCTCGGGCTGGCCATCGGCGCGGCGACGCAATGGGGCATCCTGTCGACGACGCTGATGAACTGGCCGTTCTTCGTGGCGGGTGTCGTTGCATCGCGTGCATTGCCGGGCTGGCTCGGACGCCACAGCCATCCCGTCGCGTGTGCGGTGACGGCGGCGATCTTCGTCTCGGCGGTCGCGTTCGCGCACGGGCTGGGCGGTGCAACGAGCATCTGGGCCGTTCCTGCCGCGTTCGCCGGCATCGCGCTGATGCTGCAGTTCGCGTACCGGTATGCGTCGTCTCACGAGCGCGCCGGATGGCTGGCGGCGGTCGGGTGCGCGTCGATGCCGATCTACCTGATGCATATCCTGGTGATGGCCGGCGTGCGCATCGTGCTGATGCGCGCGGGCATCAGCAACCTCGCGGCACACCTCGCGCTCGGTACGCTCGCCGGCGTCGCGGTTCCAATGGCGGCTTACCTGATCGCGCTGCGCACGGGGGCCGCGCGGGTAGCCGGATTTCCGTCGTGGCCGGGGCGCGGGGCGGTCGTGCGCCCGCAGGCTGCATGAGACGCGTGGACGCGGTTCGCATGCGCAGGCGCCGATGCCTTTCCCGTCTCTGCAGTGCGATGCTCGGCGTATTCGGTGCATTCGGCGTATGGGCGACGTGCAGTCCCGCGCTGGCGGCGCACGCTGCGGCGGCGGCCGCGCCGATGGCTCAACGCACGATCAGCGGCGTGACGATGCCGGATGCGCATGTCGACCCCGCGCCCGACGGCGCGGATCAGGCCGACGCGCTGCAACGCGCACTGGATGCGCTGCATCCCGGCCAGCGGCTCGTGTTCGCGCCGGGGCGCTACATCGTCAGCCGTTCGCTCGTCGTTCGGCAAACGCAGGTCGTGCTGTCGGGCTACGGCGCGACGCTGATCGCAACCGTGCCCGACGACCAGACGATCGAGATGCGTGGCGACGGCACGACGATCGTGGGATTCAGGCTGGCGGGAACGGGCTCGACGCGGATGGAAACGCCGCAATCGACCAAGATCGAAGTGACCGGGCGCGGCGTGCAGGTGCTCGACAACGCGATCGACGGCGGCGGCGGCGGGATTTTCGTGTTCGGCGGAGCGGATGTCGCGATCGTCGGCAACGAAGTGCAGGCGACACTGGCGGACGGCATCCACATCACGCACGGCGCGCGCAACGTGCTCGTGCAGGGCAACGTCGTGCGCGGCACCGGCGACGACATGATTGCGGTGGTGAGCTACCAGGGCGACGGCGTACTCAGCCGCAACGTGATGATTACCGGCAACTCGCTCGAGGGTAATGCGTGGGGGCGTGGCATCACGGTGGTCGGCGGCGCGGACGTGACGATCGCGAACAACATCGTGCGCAACGTGCAGGTGAGCGCGGGCATTCTGGTCGCGCAGGAGGACAGCTTCCGGACCTACGGCGCGTCCGGCGTGTTGGTCGAGAACAACGAGATCTCGGATATCCAGACCGCGACCGCGCGGACCGATCCGCGCCCGCTGACGCAGCAGGCCGCGATCGACGTCAGTACGTGGTCGGGCTCGGTAACGCGCGTGGCCGTGGTCGGCAACCGCGTGTCGCGCGCGCGGTTCGCCGGCATTCGCGTATGGGGAAATGTGTCGCAATACCGGATCGCCGACAACCGGTTGACCGCGATCGGCGGGATGCCGGTGCAGGTGGGCGGTGCCGGAGGAGGCTGTATCGCGGGCCGCCCGAACGCGGGCCGCCCGAATGCCGGCGGATCGAAAGCGGGGCAGTGCGGGGCGGCGGGCGTGCAGCCGCTCGCGACCGGCGTGACGGTGGGCGCGGACGCGTCGCAGTTGCCGCGCGTGCGCGAATCGTTGAGGCAGGCACGCTGGTCGCAACGCGGCATCGATTGATGTCACGATGCGCGCGCCGGCGTGCACTGCCGGCGATTGCCGCGCTGCCCGCGCTTACCGCACGACATCTCCTTCCACCGCCCGTTCATGCGGTTCCCGCGAAGCGAGCGGCACCGCATGCGTGTCCGGCAGCGAGTCGACGACGGCGCGTCCGTACTGGTCGTCGAAGCGCACGATATCGTCCTCGCCGAGATAGTTGCCCGATTGCACCTCGATGATCTCGAGCGGAATCCGGCCGGGATTCTCGAGGCGATGGACCTCGCCGACGGCGATGTACGTCGATTCGTTCTCGCTGAGCAGGAACGTCTCGCTGCCGCGTGTCACCTTCGCGGTGCCGCGCACGACGATCCAGTGCTCGGCACGGTGATAGTGCATCTGCAGCGACAGCCGCTTGCCCGGTTCGACGACGATCCGCTTCACCTGGAACCGTTCGCCGAGATCGATCGAATCGTAGTGCCCCCACGGACGCTGCACCTTGCGGTGCTCGCTCGCCTGCGGACGCCGGTCGATCTTCAGGCGCGCGACGATGTTCTTCACGCGCTGCACGTCGTGCTTGTTCGCGACCAGCACCGCATCGGGCGTTTCGATCACGACGACGTCCTTCATCCCGACGCACGCGATGAGCCGCCCCTCCGAACGCACGAAGCTGTCCTGCGTATCCTCGAACACGATCGGGCCGCGCGCGACGTTGCCTTGATCGTCCTTCGGCATGATTTCCCAGATCGCATCCCAGGTGCCGACGTCCGACCAGCCGGCCGCGAGCGGCACGACGATCCCTTCGATGCCGAGCTCGCTGCTTTCGGCGAGGCGCTCCATCACCGCGTAGTCGATCGAGTCGGACGGGCACGCGTCGAACGCCGCCGCGTCGACCCGGAAGAACGGGTCCTCGGCGACGCCCGCGCGCCACGCCGCTTCGCAGGCCGCATGGATCGCGGGCGCCAGCGCGCGGATTGCCTTCAGCCAGACCGACGCGCGCGTGACGAAAATCCCGCTGTTCCACCAGTAGTCGCCCGACTGCAGGTAGCGTTCGGCGAGCGTCGCGTCGGGTTTCTCGACGAAGCGCCCGATCGAATAACCGCCTTGTCCGCCGAGGCGGCCGGTGCGCGGCTCGCCGACCTGGATGTAGCCGTAGCCCGTTTCCGCACGGCGCGGCAGCACGCCGAGCGTGACGATCGCGCCTTCCTGCGCGTAACGCGCCGCGCGCGCGATGGTGTCCTGGAATGCGCCGACATCGGCGATCACGTGATCGGCCGGCATCACCGCGAGCACGGGATCGTCCGCGAGCACGCTCGCGTCGAGCGCGGCGAGCGTGAGCGCCGGTGCCGTGTTGCGTGCGGCCGGCTCGAGCAGGATGCGCGCCGGCGCCGCACGATCGGCCACTTGCGCGGCACTCATGATGCGATGCTGTTCGCCGCACACCAGCAGCAACGTGTCGCCGAGCGACGCGTTCGCGATGCCGTTCAGGCGGCGCGCCGTCGCCGACAGCGGCGATTCGTTCGAGGTCAGCTCGATCAGTTGCTTCGGAAACTGCTCGCGCGACAGCGGCCAGAGGCGCGTGCCCGAGCCGCCGGCGAGGATGACCGGCAGGATGCGCGGAAGGTCGGGTTCGGGAACCGGGCGAAGGGTGCGGGTCATCGATTGGCTCCGGTATCGGCGGGCAGCCGGTTGTGCGCGCGGCCGTCGGCGCGTGCATCTTCGTTTCGGGGCCGGGGCGCCGCAACGGCCCGGGACAGCAGTTGACGCAGCGCACCGGCGGCGCGATCGGCCGGCCGGATGATGCCGACGAACGGCGCACCCTGTTCCAGATACGGGCCGTACGCCTTGCGGAATCCGAAGCGTTTGTAGAACGCCTGGCGCGGCGCGGGAACGTGCATGCGGAGCGCGGCGTCCGGCCACGCGGCCAGCGCGGCGGTCAGCGCGCGTTCGAGCAGGCGTTCGAGCGTGTCGCCGTCGCGACACGCCTCGCTCGTCAGTACCTTGTCGATCACGACATCCGGATCGATGTCGTCGCCGGGCAGGATGCGCGCGTAGGCCGCGACTTCCGCCATGTCGCCGTTACGTACGGTCGCGTACACGTGCAGTGCGCCCGCGTCCTTGCCGTCGATGTCGAGATGCGTGTGCGCATCCTCGACGACCAGCACGGCGTTGCGCGCGCGCAGGATTGCGTAGAGATCGACGGCGCCCAGATGTTCGAATTCACAACAATACCATTCCATGATGCGGTCCTCGCGTGAAGCCTTCAGCACGCAGTACCGCACGGACGCGTTCGTTCCGTGCGGTGCGGCGATGGTCATGATGCGGACACCGCGCGCGCCGGTCTGTTCGAAAGCGTACTCACGCCATGGTTTCGCGCGGCCGGCGCGCCTAGAGCGGCGCAATGTGCGGTAGCACACATCGGCCGTGACGGGGCTTTCCGATAATTGGCACGTCACGGCGGCCGCGCTGCGCGGCCCGCCGATATCGAACGTGAATGAAGAACCAGGGGCAGTACTTGAAGATTGCGATCGTTCACGACTGGCTGGTCGTGCCTGGCGGCGCCGAACGCGTGCTGGCGCACATGATCGACTGCTTTCCGCAGGCCGACATCTACAGCCTCGTCGATTTCCTCGAGGATCGGGACTGCCTGCGCGGCCGCGCGGTACGCACGTCCTTCATCCAGAAGCTGCCGTTCGCGCGCAAGCGCTACCGCAGCTATCTGCCGTTGTTTCCGCTGGCGATCGAACAGTTCGACCTGTCGGAATACGACGTCGTGCTGTCGAGCTCGTACGCGGTCGCGAAGGGCGTATTGAGCGGACCGGATCAGTTCCACGCCAGCTACGTGCATTCGCCGGTGCGCTACGCGTGGGATCTGCAGCACCAGTACCTGAAGGAGGCGGGGCTCGCGCGCGGGCCGAAATCGGCGATCGCGCGGGCGCTGCTGCATTACATCCGCAACTGGGATGCGCGTTCGGCGAACGGCGTCGATCGCGTGGCCGCGAATTCGCACTTCATCGCGCGCCGCATCCGCAAGGCCTACCGGCGCGATGCGACCGTGATCTATCCGCCGGTCGACGTCGACCATCTGTCGCTGCGCACGGACAAGGACGCGTTCTACCTGACCGCGTCGCGGCTCGTGCCTTACAAGCGGATCGACCTGATCGTCGAGGCGTTCTCGCGTACGCCGGAGCGCCGTCTCGTCGTGATCGGCGACGGTCCCGACATGGCGAAGATCCGCGCGCTTGCGGGGCCGAACGTCACGCTGCTCGGCTACCAGCCGTTCGATGTGCTGCACGACCACCTGCAGCGCGCACGCGCGTTCGTGTTTGCGGCGGAAGAGGATTTCGGCATTTCGCCGGTCGAGGCGCAAGCGTGCGGCACGCCGGTGATCGCGTACGGGAAGGGCGGCGTGCGCGAGTCGGTGCGCGCGTGGCCGGGCGCCGGCGCGACGGGCCTGTTCTATCGCGCGCAGACGGTCGACGCACTGGTCGACGCGCTGGCCCGCTTCGAAGCACTGCCGCGCGGATCGTTCGATCCGCACGCGTGCCGCGCGAATGCCGAATTCTTCGGCTCGGCGCGTTTCCGCGACGAGCTCACGCGCTTCGTGACGGATGGCTATGCTGCATTGCAGGAGGAGATGGCCGGCACCGCCGGTTTCACGCCGGACGACGGCGTTTCGGCCCGTGGCAACATGCGCGATCGGCACGCCCTGCCAGGCGAGGCGGCGCTGCGGACCTGACCGGCGGCGCCGGCGTTTGGTTACGACGCTGTAACGGAGGACCGGGGCGCGTGCATTCGCCGCGCGGTGCCGGCGGGGCATGTGCGCCGCGATTATCGACTCGCCGAATGGGACGTGCGGCTTTAATCCGGGATTTCGGTGAAAATCGCGTGCAATGAATGCCCCGATCTTGCCGAAAAGTAGGATTTGCCACTGACTGACGGGAATAGTCGGAGATAATCAAATTTCAGTGGTCAAAGGCGGGTTGTGCGGGCCGACCGGTGGCGTAATAGGCTGAATCATGTTTATCTTTTGGTAACACGGCCATCTCGAAACGGAGTGTAAATTCAGGAACGGATGAAATGAGGCGGTCATTCCGGGAGCGGGTTGGCGGCCATCCGGTTCGGCATCAGGCGCGACTGTCGTGTACGACGCGACGCATATGCGGACGGATTTCCCGTTTGCCGACGTGCCCCGCCTGACGGCGCGCCGCATCAAAGCCGGAACGTCGTGGCTCCTGCGGCTGCGCGTTCCCTTCCAGTTCGATGACAACGAGGCCGGATGAGATCCGGCTCGACCTCCGGGGGCTCTGCCGTGTGCAGTTTCGATCTTCGCCAATGCTGCGGAAACGCAGCGCGGACAGGTGGCCATGCGCCGCCGGCCGCAGCGCACGCGAACGGTTCGCGGAGTGGAGAAAGTGATGGTTCGTTATGAATATGCCAATAACGCGCGATAAGAGCGCCGGCGGGGGAAGCGGTAACGGGCAGCGTCCGCTGATTTACTGGACACAGTCGCCGTCCGTCATGCTGCGAAAGGAACTGGCGCGACGCGACTGGAAGGTTTCGATCGTCGCGCATGCGAACGAGCTGCGCGACACGTCCGGCGAAATTACCTGCGGCATTCTCGACTTGAGCGGTGGCCATGCCGATGCGATCGGCAGCATCGCGTCGACCTGCGCGTCGATGCGCGACGTCGTGTGGGTTGCGCTCGTCGACGTCGGCCAGACCGCGTCCCCGAATGTGCGCGCGCTGTTGCGCGACTATTGCTTCGACTACGTCACGTTGCCCGCGTCGCATCAGCGGATCGCGGATACGGTCGGCCATGCGTACGGCATGGAATGCCTGTTCGCGCGCGACCGCGAACAGCTCGAATCGGACGAGAAAGGCATCGTCGGCACCTGCAGCGCGATGCTGCGGCTGTTCGATACGGTGCGGCGCTTCGCGCGCACCGACGCGCCGGTGTTCGTATTCGGCGAAACGGGTACCGGCAAGGAACTGACGGCCGTCGCGATCCATCGTCATTCGGAGCGGCGCAACGGCCCGTTCGTCGCGGTCAACTGCGGCGCGATTCCGCCGCATCTGCTGCAATCGGAACTGTTCGGTTATGAGCGCGGCGCGTTTACCGGCGCGAACGCGCGCAAGATCGGCTATGTCGAGGCCGCCAACGGCGGCACGCTGCTGCTCGACGAGATCGGCGACCTGCCCCACGAGAGCCAGGCGAGCCTGCTGCGGTTTCTGCAGGAGCGCTCGATCCATCGCCTCGGCGGCAGCGATCCGGTGCCGGTCGATGTCAGGATCGTATCGGCGACGCACGTCGACCTGCGCGGCGCGATGGAGGAAGGGCGGTTTCGCGCGGACCTGTTCCACCGCCTGTGCGTGATGCGGATCGACCAGCCGCCGCTGCGCGCGCGCGGCAAGGACATCGAACTGCTCGCGCACCACATGCTCGAACGTTTCCGCGGCGACGCGCGCCATCGCGTGCGCGGCTTCTCGACAGACGCGATCACCGCGCTCTACAAGCACGACTGGCCCGGCAATGTTCGCGAGCTGATCAACCGCGTGCGCCGCGCGGTCGTGATGACCGAAGGGCGCCTGATCACCGCGCGGGATCTCGAACTCGAATACTGTCTCGATGCGGCGTCGCCGTCGGTGGCCGACATCCGCAAGTCGATCGAGCGCGAGGCGATCGAAACCGCGTTGCTGCGCACACGCGGGCGCGTCGCGGCTTCGGCGCGCGAGCTGGGCGTGTCGCGCGCGACGCTGTATCGCTGGATGGAGGCGTACGGAATCGAGCGGCCGCGCGGCACGGGCTCGTCCGACTGACGTTCGAATGGTGACGCTCGCGGCGCACCGGGGCCGCGAGCATCACGTCAACCGGCCTGCGTGGCGCGCACCGTTCGCGCGGCATTCACCGCGCGGATTTCCACGACAGGCGGCCCGCCGTCTGCATCCCGAATCTTCCCGGCAGTGTCCAGCGGAACGAGCGCGACGCGCACCGGCGTACCGGGTGCGAGATGAAACCAGTCGTCGCGCGGCATGAAACCCGGCGCGTCGATCTGCACGTGACGCGCGACGTGCCGCGTATCGATGTCGACGTGCCATGTATCGCCGGTGCGCGACACGCACGCTTCGATCCCGAGTTCGCGCCGCGCCAGCACGGCCGGATGCGTGCGGGACGGGAAATGAAACGCCTGCGACAGTTGCGTGCCGTCGTCGGCGCGCAGCGTCGCGACGACGGTGTCGTGTTCGCAGGGCCCGAAACGATACGCATAGGTCCAGTCGAAGAACCGGCCGAGCAGTTCGGCCGAGCCGATCCGCACCGTGTCGTGCGCGGCGATCCGCACCGGGCAGCCGGCCCGTGCGACCGGCGTGCGGCCGTCGCGCAGCGCGACCAGCTCGACGGCCGCCGACAGCGGCGCCGGGCGTTCGTTGACCACGTGCACGTCGAGCCCGTTCAAGCCTTCGTCGACGAGCAGCACCTGCACGGGCTGCAGCACCTGGCGCAGCGCATGCCACGCCGATTTCGGCCGGTGCGTGGCGTCGATCACCCCCCACCCGGCGCCGGGCATCACGTCCTGGAACTGCCACACGAGCGCACCGGCGCAGCGCGAGCCGGTGCGCCGCCATTCGGAGAACGTCTCGCGCATCACGTCCGCGATCGCGGCCCTCGACAGCTCGAAGTAGCGTGCCGGATCCTCGCGGCGCAGCCGGTCGGGCGCGACGTCGTACAGCGTCTGCAGATAGTGGTCGCGAATGTCCTCGAAATCCCACGACGTGCCGGGGTCGCGCGGCACGGCCGCCTTCCAGCGCGGCTCGTGCACGCCCGGCCAGCCGAGGCTGGCGAGCGTCGCATCGCACGGCACGTTCGCGAACGCGAGGCATTCGCTCGCGAAGCGCACGTCCGCGCGGCGCGCGTCGTCGAGCGGGCGCAGGTACGCACCGACGCCGTAGTAGTGCGACACGCGTTCGCGCGGCGCGAACGGCAGCACGCCGCCGTCGGGCGAATCGGGCACGTACGGGACGTCGGGCCGGCGCGCGGCCGCATGGCCGGCCAGCCGTTCGGCGGTCAGCTCGAGGAAGCGTTGCTTCGGCCCGAGGCCCGACATCGCCGCCTGTTGCGCGATCTCGCTGCCGCCGCACAGCACTGCGAGCGACGGCGACGCGCCGTGGCGTGCGAGGAATTGATTCGCTTCACGGTCGACGTTGTCTGCGAACGCGGGATCGTCGAGCGCGTGATCGAAGTTCGCGAACATGAAATCCTGCCACACCAGCAGCCCGAGCCGGTCGCACCACGCGTGGAATGCGTCGGCCTCGTAGGTCATCGTGCCGCCGACGCGGATCATGTTGAAGCCCGCGTCGCGCGCGAGCCCGAGCAGGCGGCCGTAGGTCGCGTCGTCCGCATGCAGCGCGAGCGGCGCGGCGCTGCTCCAGCATGCGCCGCGCGCGAACACGGGCACGCCGTTGATGCGCAGCCCGAAACCCTTGCCGTCGGCGCCGGCATCGATCTCGATCGTGCGGAAGCCGGTCGAGCCGAGCGGCCGCCGTTCGTCGCCGATATGCAGCGTGATCTCGTACAGCGCCGGCTCGCCGTGCGTATGCGGCCACCAGCGGCGCACGTTGGGCACTGGGACGCTCGCGCGCAAACGGTCGGCGCCGGCGCGTTCGAGCGTCGCCTGGTGTTCGCCGCACGACAGTCGTGCCGCGAGTGCGTCGGGCAACGGCGCGGCAAATGTCAGTTCCGCATCGAGCCAGCCCGTGTCGCCTTCGATGCGCGCACGCAGGTCGCAATCGACCGGCACGAAGCCGTCGGCCGGGTCGAGTACGTCGACGGGGCGCCACGGGCCGGCCGGCACGTACGGCGGAAACCAGCCGGGCATGTGCCCGAACAGCGACGTGCGGACCGTGCGCAGCGTCGCCGGCTCGGCGAGCCGCGTGCGCCAGCGCGCACGGCGCGGCGCGCGCGCGTCGCGCAGGTGCGGCGCGAGCGCGCGGAAGCAGAGGGTCAGCCGGTGCGTGCCGTCGAGCGACACGGGAACGTCGTGTGCGACGAACATGCTGTCGGAGCGGAGGATCGGCGTGTCGTCGAGCCACGCCTGCGCGAGCGTCGCGAGCCCGTGAAAGCGCAGCACGCGCGGCCCGCGCCCGCGCAGTTCGATCCGGTACCAGTGGTCGCGTTCGTCGAGCGACGCCGCTTCGTCGAGCCGGCCGGCCAGCGCGAGCGCCTGCGCGACCGTGCCGGGCACGGGTGCCGCGATCCAGCCGTCGCCGGCGGCCGGGAGCTCGCGCGGTTCCTGCGCGGCGCCCGCGGCCGTCGCCAGCATCGACCACGCGGGCAGGGTACGCGCGCGCGTCACCGCATGGCCGGCACGGGCGCCGCGTCGCTGCGCGCGGGCGTCACGTGCCGCAGCGGCGAGCCGATCTGCCGCGCGCAGGCAACGAGGTCGACGTAGGCGGCCCCGATCGCTTCGAGCGTCGAATCGCCGCGTTCCTCCTTGCCGCGTGCGCAGGCGCGCGCGAGCCGGAACTCCAGCACCATCGCTTCGGACGCGATGCGGTCGCACGCGGCGCGGATCTCGGCGAACGGCCCGACGCAGCCGCTGGCCTGCAGCCAGCGCGCGTAATGGCCGAACAGTTCGAAATTCGCGCCGAGCTGCCGCACCGAATTGAACGAGTACGCATGGAAGTGTTCGAGCGGCGCATCGGCGAGCGTCTTCGCATCGGTCTGCAACTGCCGCCGGAATGCCGCGATCGGATCGACGACCGGCAGGCGCCGCAGGTGGCGCTGCAGCGCGGCGAGCGATGCGTCGCAGAGCACGCGCTCGTCGAGCGGCGCAAAGCGCCGCTTCGCGATTTCGACGTACGGCGGCAGCGTCATCGGCGAACTGCCGCCGACGAGCCCGTTGTAGTCGAAATCCTCGGCCACGTAATAACCGCTGTTGTGGAAATAGCCGATCTGGTGTTTCGCGCGATCGATCGCGTCGATGCCGATCGTCGTCTTCGTGTGCTGCGTGCGATAGCTGCTGCCGCGCGTGTCGGGCAGGAACCACGCGTCGACCTCGACGATCATCAGGTGACCGCGCGCGACCTGCGTTTCGATGTGCTGGTCGAGCGGCTCGTAGATCGAGTGCTCCTGCACGACGATCCCGTAGAGCCGCTCCAGTTCGTCGTGCGGAAACTTGAAGAACGTGAACTGGTCGCCCTCGAAATCGAGCGCGATCGTAAACGGCAGCGCCGCATACGGATTGAAGCCCCACCAGCGGAGCACCTCGAGCCACATGTCGACGTAGCAGTTGGTCTGCTTCCAGACCATCTCCTGACTGTGCAGCGGGTGCGGCCGGTAATGACGCGCACGATGGCGCACGGCGTCGAACGACGCGTCTTCGCCGTCGCGGGACACGAACCTCATCGCGTCCCCCACAGCACGTCGCGGACGTCGCGCGGCCACGCGTCGATATCGAAGCCGTGGTGGCGGAACAGCGCGAGAGTGAGCCGTTCGAGGCCGAAGCCGACGCAGCCCGTGTGCGCGACGTCGCCCGTCGCGGTGCGGATGTCCCACAGCAGCCCGAAATGATCCATGTGGTAGTTGAAGCTCAGGCATGCCGTCTGCCGGTCGTCGTGCTCGATCGGGATCAGCAGCTCGAACTTCAGGTTCTGCTCGCGCTGGCTGTTCGCGACGATCTTGCCGCCGCGCCCGAAGAACGGGTCGTTCGCGAGATCGATCGCGTTCGGCAGGCGCAGCGCGTCGATCATCCGCGTGCCGCGCTCGATCCACGTCTCGCGGAACGCGACGATCTGCTCGGGCGTGCCGATCCGCACGTATTCGCGCATCCGGAACAACTGCATCCGGGTCGGGTCGAGCGACGGCTCGTGGCGGAAGCAGTACGAGAACACGTCGACGATCCGGCCGTCGCCGGGTAGCGCGCCCGCGCGTGCGACGACCGGATAGACCGGGTAGCACGCGGCCGGCGTCATCACGACGTAGGTCGGCTTCTGGTTTTCCGTCCAGTCGTCGCCGCGATCGAGGCACTGCAGCAGGCGCTGGTGCTGGTGCTCGTCGCCGCAGAACGCATGCACGCTGCCCGCGAGCTGCGGGAAGCTCTTCATGTATTCGCTGCGCTCGAACTCCAGGCGGCTCATCGCCGGCGGGAAGCGCAGCACTTCGGCCTGCTGGTCGGCGCCGAGGCGCGTGACGAACGCGTCGAGCGCTTCGACGACGCGCTCGAACCGCTCGCTGCGGCCGAACAGGCCCTGGATGCCGGTCGAGACCAGCAGGCCGGCGTCGATCAACTCGTCGCGCAGCGGGTTGACGCCCGCGCGGTCGAGCGGCGCGTCGGCGGGAGTGGGGGCGGTGGAGGGCACGGCGAGGCGATCGTTCACGAATGTTTCTCCAGCGTCGCAGGACGCAGCGCGAGCAGCAGGCTCGCAGTGTTGGCGGCAATGCGGTCGTTGCTGATCATCAGCGGCGCCGCGTGCAGGTCGCGAATGTGGCGGCCGATGCTGAACGGCGTGCCTTGCTTGTAGCCGGCCATCCCGCAGATCATCATTGCCTGTTGCGCGACTTCGAGTGCCGTGGTCGACACGTAGGTCTTCAGCGTGTTGATCTCGGCGGCCCAGGCCATGCCGGCCGACCACGATCGGGCCGACGTATTCGCGTGGAGGCGCAGCACGGTGTCGACGCGGGCCTGCATCGCCTGCATCAGCTCGAGCGATTCGGCGATGCGCCGCGACGCGGGCGACGGCGCGCCGTCGGTCTGGCGTGCCTGCGCGCGGAAGAACTGGTGTGCGCGATGGAATGCGTCGCCGGCCACGCCGATCCAGACCGCGGCCCACAGGATGTGCGAGACCGGCACCATCGTGTCTTCGGCGATCTTCGCGAACGGCACCGGCAGGCACTGAACGGCGGCGCCCTGTGCGTCGAGCACGAAGCCGTTGCTGCACGTGCCGCGCATCCCGAGCGTGTCCCATTCGCCGCGGCGCGTGAGCGTATAACCGTCGCGCAGCAGCGTGACGAGCACCTGTTCGGAAGCCGGCGCGTCCGCGTCGCGTCGCGCGGTCGCGAGGATGCCGTCGGCGTAGTCGCCGTACGAGATCGTCGGCGCGGATTTGCGCAGCCGGAACTCGCCGCCGCTGGTTTCGAGCGCGCACTGGCTCACGCGCAGGTTGCCGCCGACGCCGTCTTCCGACGTGGCCGACGCGAGCAGCCACTGGTGGCGCACGAGCTGCTGCAGGAACAGCTTGTGCCAGCCCTGGTCGACGGCGTGGTTGACGATGCAGGCGACCTGGATCTGGTGCATCGCGAACACCATCGCCGACGATGCGCAGGCCTGGCCGAGGATCGAGCAGGCCGAAGCGATCTCTTCCAGCGTCGCGCCCGCGCCGCCGAGATGGGCCGGCACCATCGCGCCCAGCAACCGGCGTGCGCGCATCGCCTCGATCGCCTCGACGGGGCAGCGCGCGTCGCGGTCGACCGCATCCGCGTGCTGCGCGGCGATCTGTGCGACGGCGTGCGCGGCCTCGTCGAGCCGATGCGATTCGCTGTCGGCCGCGAGTTCGGGGAGCAGCGCGCTCATGCGGAGTGCTCGCTGCGTTGCAGCGTGGCGATCGTGTCCGCGAGTGCGTCGATGCTGCGGAACAGGTTGCGGTTCAGCATCTCGTCGGGAATCTCGATGTTGAACTGCTTCTCGATCGCGAGCATCAACTGGATCGTATCGAGCGACGAGAGGCCTGCTTCGTAGAGGTCGTCCCCGTCGCCGATCGAATCGATCGCGGCTTCGAGGTGGGCGACGTGTTTGAGGATGGTTCTGATTTCGTTTTTCACGTGCGGCTCCGGCGTGCGTGGTGTCGTCCGCTCGGGCAGACGCGCGCATTGCGCTGACATCCCCCCGGCAGTCCGGCATCAGTAGACCATTCGCACGCACGGCGTTCTGTTCGCCACCCTACAAACCGCTAACCCCGCACGCAGGCGCCGCACGAATCGGCGCGGCAATCAGGCACGCGATGCGGCCGGCACGCCCGAGTCGGCCGACAGGATGCGCTTCATCTCGTCGCGCACGATCGCGCGGCAGCCGCACGACATCTTCTCGAGGCCGTCGAGGTCGGCGAGCTCGATCGAGCTTCGGTATTGGCGGATCAGGCCGAGCTTCTGGATTTCGCCGGCGGCGTCCGTGACCGTTTCCCGCCGCACGCCGAGCATCTGCGCCAGCATGCTGTGCGTGACCTGGATCTCGATGCTGCGCGTGCGGTCGTACGCCAGCAGGAACCATCTGCATAACTGATGTTTGAGCACGTGATGACGGCTGCAGAACGTGATCTGCGAGACCTGCGCCATCAGCAGCCGCACGCAGACGAACACGAGATGGCGGATCACCGGCGACACGTCGAACGCGGCCGCGAACACGCGCCGGTCGAGCCGGTAGACGAAGCCGTCGCGGCAGGCGACGGCACGGCACGGCATGTGGCCGCTGCCGCCGATCACGTCGTCGCACACCACGCTTTCGCTGCCGATCTCCGCGACTTCCAGCGTCATGCCGCCGGACGACACGTACTGCAGCGAAATCGCCGTCGTGACGGGCAGGTAGACCGCGGCGAGCATTTCGCCGGGTTCGCACAGCACTTGCCCCGATTTCAGGTGAACGAGTTGGAGGTGGGGAACCAGCGTGGCGAGTTCGTCGCGATCGACGGCCGCGAGAAAGCGGTTCGCATCGAAGCTGTGGGAAAGCTCGATCATGCCGTTCGCGTGCGCGACGGCGTCGGGGGCCTGGTGAGTCACGGCGCATCCTCGTTGGGTGGCGGTCACGCGTCGTCGCGGCGATACCCCGGAAAAGGGAATTTCGCACGCTCGTGCGGACTTGTGTTCATCGAAAATCGAATGACGATGCTGCGGAAAGGCTAGCACGCAATTGAATTCAACCAATTGCACATTGCGTCATTTCACAAAGTTTGACGATTTTGATTCGATGCAAACGTTATCCGGATTTAATGATTCATTTTCGAGAAATTAATCATCCTGGAGCGGAATGACAGGCGGGTCAGCCATTCAATGTCGATCGGGAATCAATCGGTCGAAGCCGTGCATCGTACAGGGAAAGTGCCGAAAGACCATTGAACATTATTTGACAAATAAACGGAGAGTGCATGATTGTTCAATTGGATCAATGACTTGTGAGCGATGTGTGCGGCGGGTGACAAAGCCTGAATTTAGTGAGCCGATTCAAATTTGAGACAGTTTCAAACGACCGTGTGAAGCGTGGAGGCGCTGTCACATGTTGTCCGGCACATCACGGAAACAATTGAAAATCGACTGTAAGTATATGACCGATAAGCCTCGCGGCACCGCTGCGGCGGCTTCGATTCGCTGCGTGAATTGGTCAGGCGAAAGCCGTGCTGTGTCCGTCGCGCGGAAGAGTGTCCGGAAATGAGACGTTTTTCGAGTTTTAGGCGGGTTATTCGGTCGATCTAAATCGGACGTGATTCATATATTAAGGATGGGCGGGTATTGGCACGTAAATCGCTTATTCGGGCTGGCGTGTCGAAACGGGACGGTCGACTCAATCCAGCGGCAAAAGCCGATGGTCGGTCGGATTCAGGGTTGTGGGCCGCAACCGCTGCCTACGTCCGGGCGCGCATCGCGATAACGAGTTCCGTGCATGCGGCTGCAGGCGGCGCGGACGATAAAAGGGATACAGACATGCTTCATCTTCACTCGAGCTACTCGGCGAATGCCATCCTCGATGCCCTCCCGGAGGACAGCATCCGCACCATCGCACCGCATCTCGAACTGGTCAGGATCAAGGCCGGCATGCTCGACCGGGTCGGCGAGCCGATGCGCCATCTGCATTTCCCGACGACGGCAATGATGTCGGTGCAGCACCTGATGGAGGACGGCGCGATGGTCGAGGTGGCGGTGGTCGGCCGCGAAGGCGTGGTCGGGCTTGGCACGCTGGTCGGTGGTGTCGCGGCGTCGAACCGGGTCGAGGTGCGCATCGGCGGCATGGCCTATCGCGTGCCGACCTGCGTGATGCGCGCCGAATTCGAGCGGTCGCCCGAGACTTACCGGCTGCTGCTCAACTACTGCCAGGCGACGATGGCGCAGATCTCGCGCAGCGCGCTGTGCAACCGGCATCACTCGGTCAGCGAGCAGCTCAGCCGTTGGCTGCTGCTGGTGCACGACCGTATCGACGGCGACGAGCTGACTGTCACGCAGCAGACGATCGCGAACATGCTCGGCGTGCGGCGCGAGGGCGTGACGGAAGCGGCCGGCAACCTGCAGGAAGCCGGGCTGATCCGCCAGCGCCGCGGCCGCATCACGCTGCTCGACCGCGACGGCCTCGAACATCACGCGTGCGAATGCTACGACCTGATCCGCGCCGACTATCGCAGGTTGCTCGGCACGCGCGGGAATGCGCGGCCGATGCCGGTGCGCCCCCGCATGCCGGACGCACGTTGCGGATTCCCGGCACATGGTGCGTGACGATGCAGTCGGTGTCCGGTGGAGCGAATACGATGCGGCGTGCCGCGATCGCGGCGACCGACGTCGTGCTCGTGCTGGCAGGGGCGCTCGCGGCGCAGGCGGCGTCGGGCCTGGCGTGGCGCGAGCTGTCCGATGCGCAGCGCGGGGCGATCGCGCTGCTGTGCGTGTTGACCGCGGCGCTGCTGCCGCGTTACCTGCGCACCGTGCGCGGCGGCGTGGCGCCGCATGGCGGCACACACGTACTGACGCAGACGATGGTGGCCGTCGTCTGCGCGAGCGTGCTGACGGTGGCCGGCACGATGTGGATCATGAACCGCGGCGGCACGGTCACGACACGCTGGATCGTGCGCACGGTGCTGGCCGGCGATGCGGCGCTGCTGCTCGGCCGCGCCGCGCTGCTGGCGCTCGCGCTGACGCGTGACGACCCGCGCACGCGGCAGCGCCGCGTGGCCGTCGTCGGCGCAACCGCGTACGGGCGCGTGGCGATCGAGCGGATGCAGCTCGCATCGAATGGCCCGTTCGTGGCGGCCTGCGTCTTCGACGACGATGCGCCGGCTGCCGCGGGCGGCATCGGCGGCGTGCCGGTGATCGACGACTGGAACGCGTTGCGCGACATGATTCGCGGCGGCGAGATCGACGAGGTATGGCTGACGCTGCCGATGTCGCACGAGTGGCGGATCCAGCGCATCGTGCGCGAGCTGCGCGACGAATTCGTCGAGCTGCGGCTGCTGCCCGACGTGCGGCAGATGGCAGTCGTCGATCGTTCGGCGACCGACGTGCTCGGCATGCCGGCGATCAATCTCGCGACCACGCCGCGCTCCGCGCCGGAGCTGTGGGCGAAGTTCGCGTTCGACCGGCTGTTCGCGGTCGGCGTGCTGATTCCGTTGCTGCCGCTGCTGTCGATGCTGGCGATCGCAGTCAAGCTGTCGTCGCCGGGGCCCGTGCTGTTCAGGCAGCGTCGCAAGGGCGTCGACGGCCGCGAGTTCGACATCCTGAAGTTCAGGACGATGCGCGTGCATCGCGTCCAGCCGGGCGTCCTGCGGCAGGCGTCGCGCAACGATTCGCGCATCACGCGCGTCGGCGCGTTCCTGCGGCGCACGTCGCTCGACGAGCTGCCGCAGTTCTTCAACGTGCTGTTCGGGCAGATGTCGGTCGTCGGCCCGCGTCCGCACGCGATCGAGCACGACGACTTCTATCGGCAACTGATCGACTGCTACATGTACCGCTACCGCGTGCGGCCCGGCATCACCGGATGGGCACAGGTGAACGGCTATCGCGGCGAGACGCGCAAGGTCGAGGCGATGGCCGCACGCGTGAAGTTCGATCTGTTCTACATGCAGAACTGGAGCTTCTGGTTCGACATGAAGATCATCCTGTTGACGGTCGTGCGCGGCTTCATCGGGCGCAACGCATTCTGAGGATCGCGAATCGTCCGGAAAGCGCTGCGTTGTGCGGTCGAACGTACCGACCGGATCGCGGGCGGCGGACACACTGACGGCACAGCAGCATCCCGCGTAACGGGGTGTCCGGCGGCGCGCAAGCGCGCCGCAGCCATCGGAACAGTCACGATCATGTCAACGTCGATTCGGGAGCGAAGCGTACCTGCGTTGCAGGAAGCGCGCGCGGAGCGGGGCGTCGGCACAGCCGCGCACACCACGCGGTTGCACCGCCTCGCAATCAACGGAAAATTCACTGCGCAGCGCATGACGGGCGTTCAGCGGGTGGCATACGAACTGACGGCCGAACTAGCACGCCTCGCGAACGCCGACGATGCGCCGGCGCTCGTCGTGCCGTCCGATCACGATCCGGCGGCATTGCCGGCCGGCGCACGGTCGCAGACCTCCGATCGCCGGCACGGTGCGCTCTGGGAACAATGGACGCTGCCGCGCACGACGCGCGGCCGGACCTTGCTGAGCCTGTGCAACATCGGGCCGCTGGCGAAGCGCGATCAATTGCTGATGATTCATGATGCGGCGATTTTCGATCTGCCGGCCGGTTATTCGCTCGCGTTCCGTCTGTGGTATCGCTTCGCGTTCTCGATCCTGAAGCGGCGCGCACGCCATATCGTGACGGTCTCGCATTTTTCGCGGGCGCGGCTGGCCGCGCGGCTTGGCGTGCCGCCTGCACTCCTGTCGGTCGTGCCGGGCGCAGTCGATCATATCGACCGGATCGATGCCGACCCCGCCGTGCTGTCGCGGCTGAATCTGGAGACGGACCACTACGTGCTGTTCGTCGGGTCGCTCGCGCCCGGCAAGAATCTCGTGCGAGCGCTTGCCGCGATCGCGCTGATGCGCGAGTCGCACCCGATGTTGCGCTTCGTGATCGCGGGCGGCGCCAATGCGAAGATCTTCGGCGCACGGGCGGCCGGCTTGCGCGAAGACGACCCGTACATCACGTGGGCCGGCTACGTGACCGACGGCGAACTGAAGGCGCTGTACGAGCACGCCGGCTGCTTCGTCTTTCCATCGTTGTACGAAGGGTTCGGGCTGCCGCCGCTCGAGGCGATGCGGTGCGGCTGCCCCGTCGTCGTGTCGCACGAGGGCGCACTCCCGGAAGTCTGCAGCGGCGCGGCGCTGTTCTGCGATGCGTATTCGCCGCCGGATATCGCGGCGTCGATCGCGCGCGTGATGGACGATCCCGAACTGCGAGCGCGGCTGCGCACGATGGGCCGCGAGCACGCACGGCGTTATAGCTGGCAGCGCTCGGCGCGCGCGTTGCTCGACATCGTTCGTGCCGATGCCTGACATGCGATGACGCAACGTTGCGCCGCGTATCGGGCGATTTCTGCGGCGCTTGCGTCAGACGAATCCGGTGAGGCCGCGTTTTCGTGTCGGTCCCCAGTTTCCGCACGCATGCGGCGAGCGCCGCGTGTCGCGCTGATTCCGGTCAACACACGCGTGTTCAATGGGTTTATCCTGCGTCGAATGCATCCGGCGCTTCGTGCGTCCGGGCGCACATCCGGGCGCGGCGGCGCCGGTCGTGTCTGCCCGCCGCGCACCGGCGCGACACCGCGCGCCATACTTTCCGCGCGGAACCCGGAACAGGAGAGACGGCCATGGCGCTCGACCAACAACAACGGCAGACGCTGCAACAGCGGCTGAAAGAGAGCGAGCAGACGCTGCGTGCGGAAATCCGCACGAGCGAAGACCAGCGCGCGTCGGAATCCTATGCGGACCTTGCCGGCGCGTCGCCGGACGAGGGCGACGAGGCGAACGCGGATCTGTTCGTCGACGTCGATCATGCATTGATCGGCATGAAGCTGACCGAACTGCGCGCGATCGGGCGCGCACAACTGCGGATGCGCGACGGCAGCTACGGCGAGTGCATCGATTGCGATGCGCCGGTCGGTTATGAGCGCCTGCTCGCGCGCCCGGCGGCCGAACGCTGCACGCATTGCCAGTCGGTCTACGAACGACGCTACGCGACGACGCCGCGCGCATCGCTCTGACGTCGCGATCCCGCCTTCGCGCTGCACGGCCGGCGTAGGATGAAGAACGGGCGCCCGGCGGCGTCGACATGCGGCGCCGGGCGGGCAGACGCCGTCGCGCACGCGTGCGGCGCCATCCACGTGGAAGGGAGCCACGCCGATCATGCCGATCCACAACGCCGAGTGCGCGGCCGTGTTCGCCGAGATCGCGGACATGCTCGAGATCCAGGGCGCCAATCCGTTCCGCGTGCGTGCGTACCGCAACGCCGCACGGACGATCGCCGACTACGGGCGCGATATCCCGACGATGATCGCCAACGGCGACGACCTCGGGAAGATTCCGTCGATCGGCCCCGATCTCGCGGCGAAGCTGCGCGAGATCGCCGCGACCGGCACCTGCGAACTGCAGCAAACGCTGCGCCACGCGCTGCCGGGCGCGATCGTCGAGCTGCTCGACGTGCCGGGGCTCGGCGCGAAGCGCGTGAAGGCGCTGCATGATGCGCTGCACATCGATTCGCTCGAACAGCTTCGCGTCGAAGCGAAAAGCGGGCACGTGCGCGAGCTGCCGGGCTTCGGCGCGAAAACCGAAGCGCATCTGCTCGAAGCGATCGACGATCGCCTGCAGCGCGAACCGCAGCGCTTCCTGCTGCCCGATGCCGCACAAGCGCTGACGCAGTTGCTCGAACGCCTGCGCGCGGTCGCAGGCGTCGGCAAGGCCGTGCCGGCCGGCAGT